>JACMMA010000831.1 GCA_014379275.1 Armatimonadota bacterium
CGGGTTGGAACCTGCGCGCCGAATATTTCCTTTCGGGCGCGGGCGACGATCTCAGCGACGCGGGCATATACACATATGTTTCTACGGATCAGGTCCGCTTTTACCGCCTCGGGGAAAGGGAGCCGCTCGCCCTAACCGAAGTCCCGGCACTGGCTCTCTCGGAGATCCTGCGCGACGTGGACCTTTTCGTCGGCGTCGCGAGTGTCGGGAACGATCCGGCGTGGGCGGACACCGGTGCGAACCGGAATGCGTTCGGCAGCTACTGGCACGAGTACGGTTTCGGTGAACTGTCCGCTTCCGCCGAAACGCGCGGCGCGGTTCTGGCGAAGTTGCTCCCCCGCCTCAAGATCGCGGCGAAATGCGCGCTTTCCGGGCGGTTTCTTGTAGTGCGCGGCGATCTCCGGACGTACAAGATTCACCTCGGCTCTGCGAACATCCTGATGGAGCCGAACGACCAGTATCTGTGCATCGTGCCGGGACGAAGGACGGGGACGGAGACGGGGAGTGTGCTCCTGCCGTTCGAGGGCGACGCACGATTGTCGGTGATTCTTTCGAAGGCGTTCCTGCTGGCGGACGACACGAAAATCACGGACAGCACCATCATCAGTCAAATCAGAGTCAGGCGTTGAGGAAATACGAGCCCGACAAAAGTGTTTGTGCTTTCCCTCGGCATAAATATTGCCCTGTGGCATAGTAGTTAGGAAACCGACCTGGGTTTGTCGAATACTGTGTCGGGACTCTTCTTCAGCATATTTTTCTCATGGCAAAGCGCACAATTTATTCCCATTTCTTCCCGCCGGTAGTTCTGCTGGGGGTCGTACTATCCGCATTCGCTCCCGGTTGCGGTGGTGGGGGGAGCGGGGGGAACACGCAGTCCGCCGCGTCTCCTGCTCCGGCACCGACCGCGACCCCGCGCCCGAGTCCGGGAGTGTCGCCGCAACCCGGTGTATCCCCGTCGCCGGGAGCCACGCCGACCCCGAATCCGGGGGTATCGCCTTCGCCGCAGCCATCGCCGTCGCCGTCGCCGTCGCCGGGACATTGACCCCACGTTCCCCCGGCACTGCGCGCATCACGATCCGTGAAATCGAATCCGGGGTGCAAACCTCCTACAGCGTCGAAGTGTTGCCTGCCGACCCGGCCAGCCAAATCGCACCGGCCTATGAAATCACGGATTTGCGCCTTCCTTCTCAGTTTGCAGGAATGGGCGAAGCGGTCGGCGTGAACGACAACGGGCAGGTGGTCGGTTGGGTCGTCGATGGTACCGCCGACACCGTCGACAAACGGCGGGCTTTTTTATGGCAGAACGGCGCGTACACGCTCCTGGGAGTTCCGGAAGGACAGCAGTACTCGGCCGCCTACGACATCAACAACAAGGGACAGATCGTCGGTGGGGGCAGGACTCTAGGGCTCGAGGTGAGCGTCGGCTGGGTCTGGAAATCGGGTATGTTCACCCCGATTACCTTGCCCGGTGCGCCCCAGTTCCGTGACTCCATTCATGCGCAGACCATCAATGAAGCGGGAGAGGTGGCCGGATTCGCCAGCGGCTACGCGTTTTTCCGTCGATCCGTCGAGGGGGTGGTTTCGACAAAAGTTACTTATGGCTCCTCTTCCGACTCGAATCCGAGATTTGTTGACATCAACGAGTCCGGGGACGTCGCGTACTCGTTCAGTTCTAACGGGGCGTCTAGTTCGAGTATATGGCGTCGCGACGGAGAAACGGTTTCGCTCCAGCCGACGTATTTTACGGGAGGCGTTTCCGCGATTACGGACGACGGAACGACGGTCGGATTCTCGCGGTACCCGACCGCTTACGGCTATGGGGCGACACTGTGGCCGCCCAGAAGCGACGGGGTTGCCCTCCTCCCGGAGGTGACCACCGACTTTACCATGGCGACCGATGCCAACAACGGCGGACTCGTTGTCGGATATCGCAGTTTCGGAGATTCCGCAGTCGCCTTCATCGTCAAGTCTGGCCAACCCTCGGTCTCGTTGCGGGATAGGATTCCTGCCAATAGCGGTTGGGTTTTGTTGCGAGCGAACGGCATCAACGAGAAGGGGCAAATCGTCGGCGTCGGACGAAGAGGCAGTCAACTGCGCGGATTCCTGCTGACCCCCAAGTTCTGAATCGAGGCCACATAAAAAAATGGTGTGATCTGAGAAATCCAGATCACACCATTTTTTATAGGGTCGCCACCCTACCGCATCTATGCCGCGTTGGCGTGTTCTTTCTCTTCGCGGTATTCGCTGATGTGGTTGTAGACTTTGTCCGGGAATGTCAGGTCGCGGTAAACATTGCCGGCGTCGGGGTCGTCCGTATTGGGAATAATCGGGAAGTCTTGCCGTGACTGAAAGTCCAGAATCTTCTCCCGGCGCGGCGGGCTATAGTCACGCTCGTTGACGTCATGCACTAAGCGGCGCGCCTCGGATTCGTCGAGATCTTCGTCGCGGGCGAGAAGC
>JACMMA010000146.1 GCA_014379275.1 Armatimonadota bacterium
CGTGGCGAACGCGGCGGAAAGGGCAATCGTCCCGAGACGCATCCGCTCGGCGGGCGGAAAGGAGAGCGCGGCGCGGTATGCGCTATCCGGTAGTTCTATCGTGATGCTCGGCATGGGATTATTTTATCCGTTGTTGTCGCGCTTCGGAACCCGCGCGGCGTGGGGAGTTCTCACGGATTCGGGGGCGGGACCAATCCACATCACCGTGCCGCCTGTAATTTTTTCCGCGCCTCCGTGATCTGGTCGCCGTAGAAGCCGAGGGCATCCTTGCGCTCCGCTTGCGCGAGGGCGTCCCGTGCGCCGTCCCACTGCCGCAGGTTCTGGAACGCCTCGGCGCGGCTGAGATACGTATTTACGTCGGCGATGTTTTCTTGAATCTCGCGGCTTGTGGAACGAACGATCCCTTGCCAGTCGCCCTTGTTATATAGACTAGTGCGCCGCGTCCACTCCCGCGCGACTTTGAACTGCGCCGGGTCGCCGCCTGCAAGCGACAATTTCGCCAGATAGGGCGCGTAAGTAGGTAGCAAAGTAGTCCGTTGCTTGCGCACCGGAACCGTAAACAACGCCGTGCGCGTAAACGCTTTTGTACGAACGTACTCGATATAGTGAACCTCGATAGTGACTGTGCGCGGTAGCCATTCCCCCGTAACCGGTGTCACTGGAACCGCACAAAAACCGTGGATTGCCTGTCCGTCCACCACCAAGCCCCGGTTGCTCGCCGTGTCATCGCAGAACATGAACGGGGTAATGCCCCCAGCAGTGCCGGTGTAGCGCGTCCCCCGGCTGTCCGAGACGATGCTCGCGAACGAATTTTCGCAACCCTTTGTAGGTTTTTCACCGTCCGTGTACAGAACGAACAAGTCGCCATCACGATTCACCTGCACATCGCGTAAGGCAATCGTGCGAGTGGTAAACCGCTTTTCTGCCAGTGGGCGGGCGAACTCAGACCCGGCTCGCTCCCCAAGCCCCGTCACGCTGTATTTTTCAAAGTCGGAGGGAATCGTAAAATCGCGCGGCGACACCCGAAAATCGTAGCGGATCGTGCAAACCGTCCGCCAACCCCCGGCGTCCGGCAACTGGTCCTCGACGCGCACCGGGAGCATCATCGTATCGTCGATCACGAAAACCGACCTGCCGGGCGTCGGCGGTGTTATCAGGTTGCGTTGGACCGGAGAGGCGACGGCGACTTTTCGTAGACGCCGCCCATTCTCCGTCACAATGCCAAGGTCGGTGCGGTGCGGTGCGCGGAGCGTTTCTGTGACCGACTTGTACAACGCCTCAGCGTCGAAAGGAGGCGACGGTGCGGACCCGGCTTTTTGATAGTCCGCCCGTTTGTCGGCAGGATACACGTTCCAGAATAAACCGTTCGCCGTGATCTGCGAGAACGTCTTGCCGCCTATCTGAAAATCTGTGCGCGACGACCCGCCGAGCCGCCACACCTCGAACGCCGCGCGCAATCCTTCGCGCGGTGCCCCACTTGCCTTTGTCGCAACCGTGTTTGGCACGAACTCGCCTGGCGCGAACGAGATAGTGCAGTGTATGCCCCGTGCCTTTCGCACGTTCGTGTAAACGGTTTCCATCGTGCGGGCAATACTTTGTTTCGGGGCAGAAAACAGGGCGATCCCGGCAAGCCCCGCGGCACAAAATCCGGCGGCAACCAAGACAGGCAACCGGCGCAATCGAGGGGTGGCGCGGTCAGCAACATCTGCCATCGCTTCAATTCGAGCCGAAAGATCCGTGCTCGGTTCGGCAACGGGATGGAGACGGCGCATGGTTTCGTGTAGTTTCATCGGGTCGTTTCCTTGCTTTCTGACAGGTCCCCAAAATAGTCCGCGCCGCGAACGCGAACGGCTTGCCGCGCCCGGTGCAACAACTGGCCGACCGCGTTGGGCGACTTGCCCAGCACCCAGCCCATCTCTTCCCCGCTCAACTCCTCGACATATTTCAAGCGCAGCGCCTCGCGTTGCATTTCCGGCAGGGCGTCGAGAATGGATTGCAATGTCATTGCCGCTTCGTCCGCCAGGACTTGCGATTCGGGCGCGTCGTGAGGCGGCGCGGGCATGTTCGCCTGTAATTCCTCTTCCGGGCGGCGGGTCCGTCTCCGGTATGCGTCGGCGACTTTGCGCCGCGCGATCCCGAAAAGCCACGCCCGAACCGGGTCATCGTCGCCCGTCGCCGCACGTTTCGGCAGGGAGTGAAGCGCGGCGAATGCCGACGAGAAAACATCGGCGGTGATATCCTCCGCCTCCGTGCCGCCCTGGATGCGTGCCGAGACGTAATGAAATACCGTGCTCAAATAACGGCGTTGCAACTCGGTAGCCGAGAGCGGCGCGACGGCGGCGCGCGGTTTCCAGAAGAACAAGGACAATCTTTCCGTGGTTTTGACAGGAATCGTGGACATTCAGGACTTTCACTTCATCCTTCGCGAAAAGGGCTCATTTATTACGGCGTGGCGGGATTTATACAAAAAACGACCGGCACTTGATAATGCCGGTCGTTTTTTATGTGAGTCTATTGTCGGACGTTTCCGAACGTTCGCGGGGGTATCCATACCACCGTCCGCGCTACGCCCCGCGCCGGCTCGGTCGCCCGCCTTCGTTGGGTTGGGCGAGTTTGACCTGCACTTTTTGACCGCGAATCTTGGTCTGGCTCAACGCCTGGATGACTTCTTCCGCCCGATTCACCGGCACCTCGACGAACGCCGCGCGGTCCAGAATGTCGATCGCGCCGACTTGCTTACCGACCAGGCCAACCTTGCTGGCGATCACCGCCACCAGTTCTCCCGGGCGCAGACCGTCCTGCCGACCGAGCGGCACGAACAGGCGAGTCATGCCCGCTTCCGGTTGCTCCGAATCGGCGGCGATGGCGTCCTCCGATTCGTCCGCCGCCGGTCCGCGCGACTCCCAGAGCATCTGGAGAGCCGCCGCCGCCACATCCGCCGGGTCGAACTCCTCGAGCAAGGCGGAAACGACCGGGCGTTGCCGCTCGAAATCGTCCGCTGCGAGCCGGGTGCGAACCGCCGTGACGAACGTTTCCCGCCGCCGCGCCGCGATGTCTGCCGCCGTCGGAATCCGGGCGAGGACGATCTTTGCGCCGGTCATCTGCTCGATCATGCGCAGGTTACGCCGCTCGCGCGGCTCGATCAGCGTGATCGCGTCCCCGGTGCGCCCCGCGCGTCCGGTACGCCCGATGCGGTGGATGTACTGTTCCACGTCCCACGGCATGTCGTAGTTGATCACGTGCGTGACGGTGTCTATGTCGAGGCCGCGCGCGGCGACGTCGGTGGCGATCAGGAGTTCTGAACGCCCTTCCTTGAACGATTTCATGACGCGGTCGCGCTCGGACTGATTCATCTCGCCGTGCAACGCTTCCGAGTCGTACCCGCGCTGTCGCAGTGCTTCGGCGAGGTCGCTCGTTTCCTGGCGGGTGCGGCAGAAGACGATGGTCGGTCCCGGCGTTTCCATGTCTAGCACACGTGCCAGTGCGTCGCGCTTTTTGCCCGGCTGCACTTCGTAATAACTCTGGTTCGTGGTATCGAGCGTACGCCGCTGGGATTCGATCTTCACCAGCTGCGCGTTCGGCAGAAACTTTTTGGTCAGTGCGGCGATTCGTGGCGGCATGGTCGCCGAGAACAACGCGACCTGTCGCTCTTCCGGCAGTTCGGCGAGGATGGTTTCGATGTCCTCGATAAAGCCGAACGCCAGCATCTCATCCGCCTCGTCCAGGGCGCAGAACTTGACCTGCGACAGATCGAGCGAGCCGCGCCGGATGTGGTCCTGAATCCGTCCGGGTGTCCCGACGACGATCTGTGCCCCCATCTTGAGGGCGCGGACTTGCCGGTCGATGGGCTGCCCGCCGTAGATCGGGACGATGCGCATGCCGGTGCCTTTGGAAAGGAGGTGGAACTGCTCGGCGACCTGTACGCACAACTCTCGGGTCGGCACCATCACCAGGGCTTGTGTGTGCCCCTGTCCGGCGTCGGCGTGGGTAAGTAGCGGCAGGGCAAAGGCGGCTGTCTTGCCGGTACCGGTTTGCGCCTGACCGATCAGGTCGTGTCCCTCGAGCAGTACGGGGATGGAGCGTGCCTGAATCGGGGTGGGGGTTTCCCATCCTGCTGCCTTGATGGCGAGCCGTAACGCTTCCGGGAGTCCGAGCTCGTCGAACGAGAGCGGCGCGGATTCCAGCACCGGTCCGGATAC
>JACMMA010000832.1 GCA_014379275.1 Armatimonadota bacterium
CGATGGGTTTGAACGGCGGGGAATGCGACGCCATGATTCGCGCTTGCAAAGCGGCGGGGGTATCGCTCCACGTCGCGTATTACCGCCGGTTTTACCCGAAATTCGTGGAAGCGAAGAAACTGCTGACGGCGGGAGTCATCGGGCAGGTTCTGGGCGCGCGGTTGCAAATATGCAGCCACAACACCGGGGGCGGTTGGCGCGTAGACCCACGAACGAGCGGCGGCGGGCATTTCGTGGATGTCGGATCGCACCGGCTGGATATGCTCGTCTATCTTTTGGGCGATGTCGCGCAGGTTCATGGATTCGCGGACGGTTTGGCGTCCGCACACGCGGCGGAAGAGGACGTGGTCCTGACACTGCGGATGGAAAGCCGCGCCCTGGTTTCGGCGGGGTTCCACTTTCATACGCGTCCCGCGAAAGACGCCCTTGAAATCTACGGAACCGACGGCACAATAACCTTCGACCCGTTCGACGCCGGGTCATTCCTGTTGAAGACCGCATCGGGTGAAGCCGTGCAAACGTTCGACACGCCCCGCCCCACCCACGGACCGTTCGTCCAGGCGTTGGTGGATATTTATCGAAACGAGACACCGGATATCGCGCACGTCACTGGCGAGGAAGGCGCGAAAGCGACCCGCGTTATGGATGTCGCCCTCGCCGCCCGTTATACTGCATAACCAGACAAGACCTGGTTTGCGCCGGTCATTCGCCCGTGTTATACTGCCCCGTACAACTGAATAAGGGGGACGCGGGCAGCCGCTTGCGTCGTTCTTCCTGCTTTTTTCGCGGATAGCGGAAAAGCCGTACCAGACCACAGGGAGGAAAACAATTCATGGCACAAACAGCCTATGAGACAGTTTTTATTTTGCCGACCGGACAAGCAGACGACGCGATCCGCGGCACGATAGATAAATACCGGGGCGTTATTGAGAACGCGGGCGGTACTATCGATGACGTAGACACCTGGGAGACGCGACGACTCGCGTACCCGATCAAGAAACAGCGTGAAGGTGTTTATGTCGTCGTCAACTTCTTGGCGAACGCCGAAGCGAAGAACGAACTCGACCGCATTTTCCGTATCAGCGACGACGTTTTGCGTCACATGATTGTCAAGCAGGACGAAAAAGCGGACCGGTATCCGAGCAAGATCCGCGCCGCCGAATCCGAAAAGCGCGAGCGTGATATGGCAGCCCGTGCCGCCGCGCAACAGCAAGCATCCGCGAACGAAGCACCTACCGTCACCGATCTTCCCACCGAAGAAAACGGCGCGGGGGAAAATAGTACGGAATCCGATTCCGCTTCCGAGGAGTAAGCACGATTATTCTATAAGGAATAGTCAAAGACGGTGCCAAACACTGTCGACGCCTCATGTAGTGAGTATTGACATAGTAGCGGACCGGCAAAAGGTGAAACTGCGACCGCAGTTTACGCCCGCCGTGATCCAGGAAGGAACGTTTCGATGAACTATAACCGCATCATTCTTATCGGCCGCATGGTCAACGACCCCGAACTCAAGTACACGCCCTCGGGCATCGCCGTCACCCAGTTCCGCCTTGCCGTCAACCGCCCGCTTTCCTCGGAAGCGCGTAGCCAAGGCACGCAGGAGCAAGCCGACTTTATCGACATTTCCACATGGCGACAAAGCGCGGAGTACGCGGCGCAGTATCTGAACAAGGGTCGTCTGGTCCTCGTCGAAGGTCGTCTTCAAATCCGCGATTACGTGGACAAAGAGGGTCAGAAGCGCAAGGCGGCGGAAGTAGTCGCCGATACCGTCAAAGGTCTCGACCGACGCGAACAGGGTGAGGGTGACGCGGCGGCAAGCGGCGGCGGTGGCCAACAATACGCCCGTAGCGGTGGCAATGCCCAGTATGGCGGTGGCGGCGGTGGTGAGTACGACCAGACGCCCCGCGAGGCTGCCCCCGTCGCGGCTCCGGCCAACCGTAGCGCGGGCGGCGGCGGTAGCTATAACGGCGGCTCGTCCGCCCCGCGCCCCGCGGCACCCAATCGGAACGCTCCTCCGGCGAACAACTATAACGACAACGCGGATGGGTTTGATGACCCGTTCGCGGAATGAACCAAGAAAGATAACAAACAATGCCTGTTGTACGCGCCCCGCGTCGCACCAAATTCAAAAAGGTGAAGCGAAAAGTCTGCTACTTCACCGTGCAGAAAATCGACTTCATCGACTACAAGAATGTCGCCCTTTTGCGCCGTTTCGTTTCCGAACGGGGCAAGATCCTGCCGCGCCGCACGACCGGTACGAACGCCCGCTACCAGCGGATGTTGACCACCGCCATCAAGCGGGCTCGCGAGATCGCCCTGCTTCCGTTCGTCGCGGAAGCATCCTAGAAAACCTCGGTGACGTCGGTTGTGTGGCACGCGTGGCACACAACCGACGTCACCATCATTTACTGCCCCCGCAACCGAACGCGAGTTTTCCCGTCTAAGTTACTAGATTGAGCAACTCCCTATCTCCTGTCTCCGAGCGCATCCGTCCCGGCGTGCGCGAACGTTCCCTGCGCGTTACCGAGGCGTTGCTTCTGCTACTTGCGATTCTTGTATTCGTCTGCGGCATCGCACTCGCCACGCTAACGAAGATCCCTGTTTACTCCGCTCTTGCCCAGAAAGCATCCGCCCGCGTCCTTCCCGTCGATCTCAACGCCGCGACCGCGGAGCAGATGGCGGGCGTTCTCGGCGTTCCTGTGAGGGTCGGGAAGCAGATCGTTGGGAAGCGCCCGAAAGCCGGTTTTGACGATGTGGATGCCATCGCGCGGTTAAAAACAGGGAAAGAGTTTATCATCCCCCGTGCGAACTACGGGGCGGCGAAAGCCCGCTTCGTTGTTCGTAGCGCCGACGCGGTGCGAAAAACGTTGTTTTTATGGGCGGGCGGGTTGGTTGCGTTTTTCGTTGTCACGCACCTCCTGTTGCGCTATGCGCATCCCCGCGCCGATCCCTTCCTGCTCCCCGTCGCCGCGTTCCTCTCCTTCGTTTCGGTGTTGCTTTTGTTCGCGATTAAAGACCCACTCCGCGACCGGCTGTCGTTCGTCGGTCAGGCGCAGGGGATCGTCTACGGCGGTGCGGTCGCGTTAGTACTCGCCCTGTCGCCTCTCTTCGGGCGTGCGCCGCTCCACCGCTACGGCTACGTCTATGCACTGGCGGCGTTCGGGGGCTGTGTCCTGCTCGCGGTCGCCGGTTCCGGTCCGGGCGGCGTCCGTCTGTCCGTCGCCGGTGTCCAGCCGGTCGAGGCGATCAAAGTACTGCTCGTCTTCTTCCTCGCCGCCTATCTCGCCGAGCGGGCGTCGCTTCTGGATGACCCGCTCCGGAAATGGGGACCGTTCCCGGTACCGCGTGCCAAGGACGCGATGCCTCTGCTCGTGATGTACGCCCTACCGCTCGCCCTCTTCGCCATCGTGCGCGACCTGGGACCGGCACTGCTTCTGTTCGGCGTTTTCGTGATCATGCTGTACCTTGCTACCGGACGTAGTATCTATATATGGGCGGGGGTCGCGCTCGTCCTTTTTGGTGGTTTTATCGGATACAGGCTCGACATCGGCGTTTTCGCGACGCGCCTGGACATGTGGCTCACGCCCTGGGACAATCCGCAACCACGCGGGGACCATCTGGCGCTCGGGCTGTGGGGAATGGCATCCGGCGGTCCGCTCGGGTCCGGTCTGGGGTTGGGCGGAACCCGGTTTATCCCGCGCGGCGGTTCTGACCTCGCCCTGGCGACGCTCGGCGAGGACATGGGGATCGCGGGCTCACTCGCCGTGTTGCTGTGTGCCCTGGTTATTGTCGCGCGGGGCTTCGCGATTGCACGGCGTGCCACGACCGATTTTGACCGCTATCTGGCGGCGGGTCTCGCTTCGCTCTTCGGCTTGCAGACACTACTCATCGTGTCCGGTACGCTCGGGCTTTTCCCCCTTTCCGGCGTCACGCTGCCCTTCGTATCGTTCGGCAAATCGTCGCTCATCGCCTCGCTGTTTGCCGTCGGTGTCCTGCTCCATCTTTCCGCACGGGTTCCGCCCGGCAGTGGCGCGTTGGTCATTCTGCCGCGCCCCTGGGAAGCGGCGGCGCGGCGTGTCGGTGTCTTCTTTTTCGTCACCCTCGGCTTGGTCTGCACGGGCCGGCTGGTCTACATCCACGTCCTCGCGGCGGATGCCATCGCCGCACATACGGTCTCGGTCCCGGACCGCGACGGACAAAAGCGCAAACACATCAATCCCCGCCTCCTGTCACTAGCCGCCATGATCCGGCGTGGACGGATCACCGACCGGGCAGGGAGGGTGTTGGCGACGACGCGGCCTGACGGCGTTCGCGTTTACCCGATGGGTGCCACGACGGGTCATCTCATCGGCTATCTGTCGCCCATCGTCGGCGGTCCGACCGGCATAGAACAGCGGTTCAACGAACGACTGCG
>JACMMA010000833.1 GCA_014379275.1 Armatimonadota bacterium
CATAACTACCAGCGCGAACGAAACCGTCGGGCGTGTCCACGACCGTATGCCCGTCATCCTCGCACGCGACGCCGAAGACGTCTGGCTCGACATGTCGGTGCGTGACACGGACACGCTGCGTTCCTTCTGTACACCGTTCCCTGATTCCGAGATGGAATCCTTCCCGGTGTCACGCCGGGTCAACTCTCCGACGAACGAAGGCCCCGAATTGATAACCATAAGTGAATAGTGGTTCGCGCGTGACGTCGGTGTCGGAACCCCGGACAACGCGAATCGCGAGCGCCAAGAGGTTGAAAACTCTCTGTTAGCCGCTAAAATGCAACTGCGTAATCGGGGGGTCACCGGCTGACGTGATCTCGATGATCTCGTCGTGATTCACTTCGTCGCTCATCACGCCGGCAGCGGACTTATGGTAGACGGCTTTCGGTTCCGTGATGATTCGTGTCACCGCGTCGCCACTTCCCGCACCCAGATGCAACACGACACTTCCCGCATCATCCATCGTGATGCCGGTCAGCGGCTGGTTAATTTCCGCTTTGCGCGGTCCTTTTTGCGGGTCTGCGATTTCCACCGTAACCAACGCCCCGCCCCGTCGTTCGCTGAATACGCTGAAAAATGATTCCCACTGATCTTTAGAAATCTCGTGCGTTGCCATTTGATTTAAAATCCTTTTTCCGTTCCCTGTTGCCCGTAGCATACCCAAATGCGCCGCAAATTGTGCGTACCTGATGATAGACGTTCCGTGGGGATTCGATTACAATAGCGCGGAGAACATTTCGCTCATGGCACTGGTCCTGTATGTGTCGGGTCATGGTCTGGGGCATGCAACCCGGGAGATCACGATTTTACAGTCTCTTCCCCGAGAGATTCCCTTGATAATCAAAACCGCATCGCCGGAATGGCACTGGCGAAACGAACTCGCCGGACGCCGTTTCGAGTATGTCAATGCATCCTTCGATGTGGGAACCGTGCAGCGTGACTCGCTGGATTCCGACGCACGCGCCACTCTCGCGGCGTGGCACGAGGCCGAAGCCACAAACAAGGGGCGGTTCGACGGTGAGCGGGACTATCTTTTGCGACACGGCGCGAAACTGGTCGTTTCCGATGTTCCGTCTTTCCCGCTCGCCGTCGCCGCGAGCATCGGAATACCGTCGGTCTGCGTGGCGAACTTCACCTGGGCGGATATCTACGCGGATCTGATTGGGGAGGAGCCCGCTTTCGCGGATGTCGCCGAGCGTCTTCGCGAGGAATATTCCCAAGCGACACTGCATTTAGATGCCGGATTCTCTCTCCCGATGACCTATTTCCCGCGCCGCGAATCGGTCGGCATCGTCGCCCGCACCGGTAACGAACGACGGTCGGAACTGCTAAATGCTCTGCCCGCGTCCGCACGCGGCAAGCGTCTAGCGCTGGTCTACGTCGGCAACTGGGGCTTGCCCATCCCTTACGCGAGACTTTCGGATTTCGAGGAATGGCACTTTCTTTCGCTGGGCAGACCGGGCAACGAACTGCCGGAAAACTGGAGTGTGCTACCACGAACTCTGATGGCACACCCAGATCTGGTCGCTTCGGTGGACGTCGTCGTCTCCAAAGTCGGCTACGGATTGGTCGGCGAATGTTTAACCGGCGGGACTCCGATCCTGTACTGCCCGCGCACGGGGTTCGCGGAGTATCCGGTAATCGACGCGTATCTTTCGGCACGCCTGCACGGAATCCGTATTTCTGTGGAACAGTTCACGTCAGGGGATTGGGGAGAAATTTTGGATAATGTGCCCCCTCGCGGCGCGGTCCCGAAGGAAGCCGCGCCGGGCGGGCTAAAAGCGTCGAACCGACTCGCCGCCCTATATAATGCGCTATAAGGAGTCTGCTCACGAAGCGAAAAATATCGTACGTTAAGGCTCGGTTTGGGTGATGGGCTGTGTCAGATTGAGGTACACCTCAAATAGGCATTTGTAGACATATCTTCGAGGGAACGAGGGGATTAACGGGAAATAGCTACGGAGAATCCTCAGCTGATTTTACACTGGGGGGTATGCAAAAATAGCCTGATGCTGAGTGGGCGTTCCTCATGCCGGCTGTTATTCGTCACGAGGCTGACATCCTCGGAATACTGAAGCAGGTCCTGCGCTAACTAACGTCGTGCCGCCAGGAGAGCGCGTTTCTTCAGGAGTCGAAGCCGATCTTCTAAGCGATACCGTCCGGGAAACTGGGGCATTGTTTGCAGTTGCGCTTCCAGATCCCGTGCGACCTCTGCCACCGGACGCGAGCGAACGGTGCTGCTACGGACCGGAAAACTGTAGGTGCCGCCATCTTCCTTGGGTAGATTGATCCGCACATACCAGGTATCGAAGACGAAGTCTCCGCCTGGGTCCAGACTGGTCAACGCCTCAAACGCGACACCCGCCGGTAATTTGTTTGTATGAGCAATGCGCTCAAGGGAGCGGAGTATAGTGTCCGGGGCCAATGGGTGATCTTTGCGGTCCATAAGGCGGATGGCTGCGACGACTTCCTCGCCTGTTAGAGGAGACTGTCGTTTACCGATGGGGTCCCCGACGCTTCTAGCGTTGAACGCCTTAATGGCTACGGCCAATTCGGTGCCTTCACTTTTACTACTTCCACGAGGGGGTATTTGAGGTACTTGGGGCAACTGGCCCGTCTGGGCCTGACTCACGTTGGCGAGGGCGAGCAAGATAGTTGAGGTAGTCGAGATGGTTAAGGCGGTGTAGAAGGTCATGGGGTATAGGGCGATTTTGGGCGGTAGTTTCGGCATTATTTTCCTCTACGTCTCTTAATGGCTCTCGTTACGATAAGAGGCTCCAAAGCCGCTCATTTGGTAAGTCTCTTACTTGGACTCTCGCCGAAGACAATCCTTCAGGGACAACGAAGAAGAAGTGGCCTGCCTCCCCAAAATCAGCGGAACGCCGATACCGTGAAGTACTACGGTTCCTTCTCCTATACCCGGATGCAGGATGGCGTTGGCTAAAATCCACGGGCATCGTTCAGGAGGTCGGCGGTGGCGATGGCTCTCCCCTGTATCGGACTGATGGTGCGCTACGACAGATAGATCAGTATACTCTGTTCTGATGCCAGGGAATCATGCTTGTCGGCGTCAGATTAGCGTCGAAATTGAAGTTTTCTGACGAACACTTTTGCGGGTCTCAACGTCTATCCTTGCTGGTTCAGAGAGAATTTCCGCTCAGAAGATGAGGATATAGGTCTAACTGCAAGCCTCGATCCTTACCGTACGGTATTTTCCTTTTCGTCAAACCTCCCCGATGACGGCAACCTATTTCGTTGTGAGGCGATCTCGAAATGCAACACAATAAACATAAGCTGAGACTGAGATTATTTCACGTTGTGCTCCTTGTCTTGCTTTTGCCGGTCTTTTGTTCATTCCTTTGGGTCTCCTGGGTTCTGCTTCTGATGGTCGTGCAAGCAGCGGATCATGAGAAGTCCCTGTTTGCGGCTCTACCGAATTTCTTGATCTCTGTTGTTATCGGAATCGGCTTTACCTATGTTGGCACACGAATCTCGCGCTACAGCTTGGGTAAATTGATGTCAGCTCTTGCGTTCTGCTATCTCGTGTATCTCGTTATCCACTTCAATGACATCAAATCGGAAATCATCTATATCAAAGACGGTTATCCGCGCGATTATTACCACTTCTACCACCACAGAGGTACGGAATTCGTTGTGCAGGGGCAGACTCCCCCAGGTATTCCGATGACCGTCATACTGTATGACACGTTCGGAGAGATTATCGGGCTCGTGTTAGGGAGTGGAATTGTCCATATCTGGAGAGACCGCCCTGAAAAACGCGTGCTTGTTTCAAGAGAAGAGCAGGATGAAGCCGTGAACCCGGAAAACGGATGAGCTTGACGTGAGGTGGCAACTTTACGTCAAGTTCATCCGTGCTCGTCGGGAAGAGATACTGCGCCTGGCCACTTCGATAAAACAGGTCAGGCAGGTTGAAAACGGCAGGTTCCGGCCCCTATAAGCCGATGCCCCGCCTTTTCGCCTGCGTTTTCAGAGCGTCGGTGACGGCGGCGTCGAAACCGGTGCCTATTCCTTTCGCAGTCTTTTCACGTTCGCTCCGCTGGAAGGCATCGCGCTTTTTGGACAAGGCGAGTATCTCCGTGCGCAGTTTCTTGCGCTCGGCGAGACGTTTTTCTACCGCCGTTTTGCGGGCGGTGGGGGACAGCTTGCGCAGATCGTCCGGCAGATCCTGCGGCTTGACCTTGCCCAGTTGTATCGAGCCGTTCTCGATCGCGGTCAGCAGGTCGCTATCGTCATAGGCGCGACTATTCAGCGCCTTGTTGACCGCGCGACCGGCGGCGGCGGCACTGTATATCGGTGCGGACGCCGCTTCCGCCCCCATGCCTGATCTGCCGCCTCCGGCCCCGGCGCCCCCACCAAACCCGCCCCCCCCCGACCCGGAAGGGGGTGAAACGCGTGGGGTCACAAAGGCTGATGCCACACCCACGTTCGCCACCATGGACGAGTTTTTGAGCGATGCCGCCTTACGAAATGCCACGCCGGATCCGCCCGCGCCTCCGCCGAATGCCGTATAGGTCGTGCCCATCTTCGCCCCGAGTTTCGCCAGCTTTTCGTCGTAAGGCGTCGCGACTACCGGAACGCCGCCGTTTTGCGCTATCGCGAAGTATTGCCCCTCGCCGCGCCGCGCGATGGATTGCCAGACAGTGGTTGTC
>JACMMA010000147.1 GCA_014379275.1 Armatimonadota bacterium
CCTGAGGAGAAAGGAAATTCCCCGATCGCCATCGAGCAAGTGTGCGTCGCTATGTCGTAGCGGGCGCGGTCTGTGTTGCGGCTTTCTTCGCTCGCTTCGCGCCGTACCAGAGCGTCAGGAGTACCAAGCCGGAGGTTACCATCGCACCGGTCATGCCCGCGTCCGCGCGGTCGAAGGCGAGCATCAGGAACAGGAGGGCGAGATACAGCATCGAAAACAGATACATGCCGAGCGTTTCGGACCGCTCCGTGGACGTGAACAGGGCACAGGCGCGGAAGATGAGCGCGATGTTGAGGAGGACCGCGACGCCGACGTACCACGGTCCGACCAGGCCCTGCGCGAGCGGCAGGATCGAGACGATGGCAGTCAACACCGAGTACAGCGCGATCTGCAACACCGTCGCCGGGACGCCGGACACGACCGGTAGCATCGGGATCTTGGCGCGGGCATAGTCGTCCTTCATCAGGATCGCGAGCGCCCAGAAATGCGCGGGGGTCCAGACGAAGATGATCGCGAACAGCCACCACGCGAGCGGCGACAGGGTATCGGTCACCGCCGCCCAGCCGACAAGCGGAGGGAATGCGCCCGCCGCGCCGCCGATCACGATGTTATGCAACGTGCGCCGCTTGAGCAGTAGTGTGTAAACGTTGACGTAGAACACCAGGCCCGCCAGCGACAGTAGCGCGGTCAAAAGGTTGGCGAACGCGAACAGCACGGCGAACGATAGCACGGCGAGTGTCAACCCGAAGAACAATGCGTTGCGCGACGATATCCGTTCGGTGATGATCGGGCGGTTCGCGGTACGTTTCATCAAACCGTCGATGTCGCGGTCCACGACCATATTGATCGCACCCGCCGCGCCCGCCGACAGGTACCCGCCGATCAGCACGGCGAGTAGCGATTGCCAGCCGGGAAAGCCGCCCGCCGCCATAAACATCGGCATGACCGCGGTGACGAGCAGAAGACTGTTGACCTTCGGCTTTGTGAGAATCACGTAGTCACGCCAGACGGCTCGCGGGCGCGTCGCAAGAGGAAGCCCCCCGTCCCCCAGTTCTGGCGGAGCTAGAGGGGACACGGGCAAGCGTACCTCCCCCATTTCCGGCTCCCCCGGAATTGAAGGCGGGGGGGCTAAAACCGCTAATTCCACGCGGGGGACCGACACCGCGAACGCCGAGACGGTGAGCAGGACCGCGCCGATCCAGACCAGGTCGCCGAGTAGCAGGTGGATGATCTGCATCCACACCGGTGCTTTCAGATAAACGTTCAAGCCGCCGACCGCCATCTGTGTGACGAACAAGCCGGTAAGGAAAATCGCGTACCGCTGGGTGTGCGCGGACGGGCGCAGGTGCGCGGTTAAGCCGGAGATGAGGACGATATACAGTCCGACCGAACCGGCGATATACGGGTGCAACGTCCGCAACTTTTGCAGGAAGTGCGCGGTCGGCGAAAGCGACTGCGCCATCGCATCGGCGTGGTCCCGTACCGGGAACAGGGTGTCGCCGAGCGCAGTGATCGCGCCGGACGCGCCGAGCGCGATCATGAACACGAACACGAGGAACAAACCCGCGCCGATCGCACCCTGACCGCGCAGCTTGATCGTTTCCTTGCCACTCGCCCACCACGCCGAAAGCGTCAGGGCGGTGAGCAGAAAGAACGTGTTGACCAGATGCAGAACCATCCAAATGGCGCGAGCGACGGTCGGGTTATCGGCAACGTACCCTTTTTTGACCAGCACCGCGCCGATGAGACCCTCCAGCCCGGTGAGTATCAGCGACGCGATTAGTGCGCCCTTGACCGGGTGGTTCTTCTGCCGCCAAAAGACGACGAAGCCGAGTACGACGAGCGCCAGCACAAACAACCCGTCCAGGCCAGAAACGAGGCGGTGCGTGTACTCGATGACGCGGGCGACGGAGGGAGCGGTCGGGATGTACTCGCCGTCACACAGGGGCCAGTGCGCCCCGCAACCGTCGCCGGAGCGCGTTGCGCGAACCACGGTCCCGATGATGATCACGAACAGGTTGTAAAACAGGACGAACCAGGCGAAACGCGACACGAACGTCGGCAGACCGCCGCGCGGTGCGGACGAGTCCGGCACATCGGGTTCGGTTGGCCTGTCTAAGGATCGTGTAGAAGCAAACATTTCGTGTGTTGTGGGATCGGTTCCGACACCGATTTTCCCTTCCTCTATGATACACGATAGCCGTACCATCGCCCCCCAGGACATTGTGAAATCCGGCACAAATTTTCGCGGCAACATTATAAGCCGCGGTGCGAATCGCGTTGCGACGTACCAGGGCCGCTTTTCGCATATGCAGAAAGAAGTTCTTCATGGCTTTTCCGGTTATCCGTTCCGGGGCGTAGTGTCTCCCGCGAAGGCAAACAGTTTCAACAAAGGCAAACAATTTTTTGCTTTATCTATTGTGATTCCGTGACAGCAAAACACGGTCACGGTATAATAAATACGGACAAGACACGCGCAATTAGAGGGCAAACAGATTCAGTAGAGGGAGTGTTTAGATGAGTGTACTAATTGCAGAACGAGCAACGACAATAAAGAGTTTCACCCCCGCGCCGCGCTCCAAGGAACACGACGTAACGGGTGTCGAAATACCGGTGATTCCGGATGAGGCGCGCCGGGTGTTGGACCGGAACGGGTTCCAACTGGCGATGGGGGCGGTCCCGGAACGCGAGGACGAACGTCCCCCGGAAGAGATCGTGCGCGGTCGTTGCCCCGAATGCGGCGACGAACTGGTCGCCAACATGTACTGGCACGCCGAGCGCGGCTACCTGTTGCGCTACGAATGCTGGGAAGGGCTCCTGCCGGAAGGCCGGTGCCGATTTTACGCGGTACCGTAAGGTTTCAGGTGTCGGAAAAGGTTCGTGTTGCCGTGCCATTCGCGGCGATCTCTTATCCGGATATCCGGCACCTGTCGTAACGAGAAAGGCTTAGTGTAATGAGTGTAGGAACTGTAGATACGATGGCTCGCGCGGACGGCGCGACGAACAGCGGGCGCGAACTGAACCGGGTGCAGATTTTTAAACAGGTGACGAAGGATCGCCTCCTGGATGTCGGCGATATGCTTTCGCTCGATGCGCGCCGAAACAAGATCTCGATCTCGCTGGTGGCGTTCGACGAGGATTATCACGCGACCACGCGTGTGCGACACTATGTGGATGTCGCCGATGCGAAACTGGTCTGCTACGATATTCTGAACGGATTTTTCACCGAGTGGGCCGATCACAAGGGTTCGGCGGCGCGGGGTGGCGGAGTTTCTGGCGGTGAGGGTAACGCGGAGGGGTTGCAGGCGCGGGTACTGACGATCCGCAAAGACCCGAAATATCGGCAGCCCTATGTCATCAAAGTGGATAACGGCGTCGGGGAGCAACTGCCCGGCGGCGCGGTGAAGATGGCGGAGATGACGGACTCGCTGACGATGCTCCTTTCGGAGTGGGATGCGCGCAAGATGGCTTTGACGATCATGGATTACATCCGTGATTGGGAGACGATCAACTTCCGCAAACGGCAGGAAGCACAAACGCAGATCATTCCGCTCCCCGGCGCGGAAGTCGGAAGCGGTTCCGGCGACGGCGACGCGGTGGCGACACCCGCCCTGTCGAAGAATCGCTACGCCCGTGCCGCAGCAAACTAGAAATTGTCCGCGGCGAGAACGCCTCACTCTGTGCGTACAGAGTGAGGGCGTTCTTGTTCATTGGCATCTGGCGAATGTTTTATTTCGCGTCTTTGCCCGTCGCCCAGGCGACTAACCCGCCGGTGTCGGCGAGATAATCGAAGGTGGCGCGGACTAGCACAAGGTGAGCGTCAAGAAGGAGTATCGTGTCGGTGGGCGCGGGGGTGCCGTCGCGGCGGCGACCGGCCCGGCTGTGCGAAGGAGACTCGACGAGCGCACTGAGCGTACCGGCGTGCAGATTGATGGCCGTGTCGAGGTTCGGCACTATGGGTGGGATATTGGTCGGGTCGGCTTCGCGGGCTAAATCGTCGGTACTGTGATGTCCGGCGATAGTGAGGGCAGTATGGGCGTGGCGGCCGCATCCCCAGAAAAAAAGAGGGACGTTGACTGCGATCTGAGTGAACACGGGCTCGATGTGCAGTGTGCCCTGGATAAGTATCGAAATACCAGGCAGCCCGCCACTGACGATGTGGTTGCCGTTCAATAGCATGTTGAAGCTGGCAGCGAGTAGAAGGCACCCGAGCGCGATCTGCAAGTAATCCCACGCCAACTCTTGCCAGGGATGCGGCTTCCGTTCCGTCGTGCGAGCACGACGCCCGTCGGATGGAGGGGGCGTCGTCAGCTCCCGTAAAGGAAATACGTTTCCGGAAGTTGCATCGGAATTATCGCTTTGCTGGCGTCAAGAAACATGACGACCGACGGCAGGTGAATCCTCTCTCGAATTCTCCGGGATCGGGTTCACCGGGGTATAATCCCCCGCTATAATTTTAGCCAGGGTGGCGGTTCCTGGAGATTCCTTGGCGTCGCTGGCGTGTTGGCGGTTAAATATTCTTCTATGAGCGATTTTCCCCGCGCGGTGTTTCTGGATGGCATCCAAGCAGCATACCCTTTTTTGCGCGAACGCGTGAGGCATACACCGCTCATCGAGTCCGGGGGTGTTTCCGAGCGGGCGAATTGCGCCGCGTTCGGCGCGTCGCTCCGCTTGAAGATGGAGAATCAGCAACGCACCGGGGCGTTCAAGATTCGGGGGGCGACCTGGAAAGTCGCTTCCCTCACCGACGCGGAGAAGGCGCGTGGCGTCGTTTCCGCGTCGGCGGGAAATCATGGGCAGGGGGTGGCGCTAGCGGCACGAGACGCCGGGGTTCTCGCGACGGTGTTTGTGCCGCGTACGGCGAGCATCGCCAAAATCGCCGCAATGGAGGGGTATGGTGCGACGGTACGTTTGGACGGCGCGGAGTTTTCGGACGCCGATTTCGCCGCCAGAGCGTACGCCCTGGAAACGGGCGCGACGTTTATCCCGGCGTTCGACGATGACGCGGTGATTACCGGGCAGGGTTCGCTCGGCATGGAACTGTTCGCCGACGCGCCGGATGTGGACACAGTAATCGTTCCCATCGGCGGCGGGGGATTGTTCGCGGGGGTGGCGACCGCGCTCAAGGAGACCAACCCGAAGATACGACTCATCGGCGTGCAAGCCGAGGGCGCGGACGCCGCGGCGCGTTCGTTCGCGGCGGGGCGTCTCGTGCCGCGTATCGAACCAGTGGACACGCTCGCGGACGGCATCGCGGTCAAGTCACCGTCGCCGCGCACCTGGGAGTACATTCAGCACTACGCGGACGCCGTCGTGACGGTGGCGGACACCTTCATCGCCGAAGCGATCCTGCTCCTGCTTTCGCGCACAAAAAATCTGGTCGAACCGAGCGGCGCGGCGAGCCTCGCCGCGCTACTGTCGCAACCGCATCTGGCACAGGGAAAAACGATCTGCCTTCTCTGCGGCGGCAATCTGGACCTGCGTCTCCTGTCCGATCTGATCGAACGCGGTTTGATCCGCACCCACCGTTATTTCCGGTTCGTGTCGGCATGCGGTGACAAACCAGGCGGCCTGGCATCGCTTTTGACGGAAGTTGCGGCAGGCGGCGGGAACGTGATCGAAGTGATCCACAACCGGCTATCGGCGTCGGTCCCCTATGGGCGCGCGGGCGTAGATCTGCTGGTCGAAGTCCGCGACGAGAAACACATCGCGGACTTGACGAACCGATTGGAGGAGCGGGGCTACCCGGTCACCCGCCTGTCGTGACGGCTACGGTTTGCCGACGCCGCCCATTGCCCCGCCCATCGCGCCCATGCCGCCCTGTTGTTGCATGGCTTGCTGTTGCAGTTGTTGCCACTTCTTCATTTTGGCGCGTTGCGCGGTTGTGAAGACGGCTTCCGCTTCTTTCTGTCCTGCTTCCGAGATGGGCTTCGCTTCTCTGGTAGCTTGCTGTTGCAGGGCCGCCATCTGATCTTGCAACGCCTTTATCTTGGGAGCATACTTGGCCCGCAGTGCTTCCAGACGCGGTTTGTACTTCGCATCGATTGTTTTGAGTTTCGCCTTCTGCGCGGCAGTGATGCCGAGTTGCTTTTCGGCATCGGCTTGCGAGGTTGGTAATTGGGCACAGGCAGGCGAGATGGCATAGGCCGTCGTCGCCGCCGAAAACACCGCAAATGCGGCGACGACGTTGAATAACTTCACTTAGGATCAAACTTCCTTCCGGGTTACGATTGATAAATAGGCGACGATTTTTGGGTTTTTCGCGCCGTTGATTAATACCCCTTGCTTACGCCTGTATCCTGCATTGCCGTTCCCGTGCGCCGAACTTTTCCGGCGGAGCCGCGAACCGGTTCGGGTACAATCCGTTCGGTAGCGGACGAAAGAGAAGGACGCCGCGAAAGGATAATCATTGCACGAAAACGCGGCTCATGGCGGCGCGGGGGGGTTGCTCGCGCTATTTCTCATCTTCTTATTCGCTCAGATCGGCG
Source organism: Armatimonadota bacterium (assembly GCA_014379275.1). Classification (GTDB taxonomy): domain Bacteria; phylum Armatimonadota; class Armatimonadia; order Armatimonadales; family Armatimonadaceae; genus JACMIU01. Next base: position 6,489 of record JACMMA010000147.1, read on the forward strand.
CGGAGATCGCGCAACGACTGAAACTTCCCGCCGTCGTGGGCGAAATCGCCGCGGGAATCGTTATCGGTCCCTCCCTGCTGGGCTGGGTAACTCCTTCCTCTTTGCTGGATATTTTGGCCGAAGTCGGGGCCGTGTTACTGCTGTTCGCGGTCGGTCTGGAAACGCGCCTCGGCGATCTGCAGAAGATCGGTAAAACCGCCGGGATGGTCGCCGGGGCGGGGATCGTGCTGCCGTTCCTACTGGGGTACACGTGGGGCGTGTTCTCGGGCTTTTCTCCGGCACACGCGGCGTTTATCGCGGCGGCGTTTACCGCGACTTCGGCGGGAATCACGGCGCGGGTGCTTCAGGAATTAGGCGCACTCGGGCGCATCGAAGCCCGCATCATCCTAGGCGCGGCAGTGCTGGACGATATTCTTGCCATGCTGATTCTCGGCGTCGTCACCGCACTACAAGCCA
>JACMMA010000834.1 GCA_014379275.1 Armatimonadota bacterium
ACCTGCGGCAGGAGGCGCGATACATCGGCGGGGAGCAGGACGCCGGAGGTGAGCGACAGGGCGTTCGCGGCTCCGCAGGCGGTTCCGTAAGCGGCGGCTTCGGGTACAGACTTGCCCTGCTCGACCAGTGCGTACAGCGTCCCGGCGGTGAGCGAGTCGCCGGAACCGATCGGGTTTAGGGCGTTTATCGTCGGCGGGGTGATGCGCCAGCGCGTCGGCGATTCGCGCCCGCCGAGGAGTGAGCCGTCCTTACCCATCGAAACCAGTGCCCATTCGGAACCGGCTTCGAGTAACGCGTTCACGGCGGTCGCAGCGTCAGCCAGCGGGTCACCGGAAAGGGTGAAACCGAGCGTCGCCGCCGCCTCCTCGCGGTTCGGCTTGACCAGGAACGGTTTTTCCCGGAGCGCGGCGCGTAGCGGTTCTTTCTGCGCGTCTACGATAACCCGGATGCCGTTGATCCGCCCGTACCGCACGAAGCGGGCGTAGAAGTCGTCCGGCGCACCGGGCGTCAGTGATCCACTGCAAGCGACGGCGCGGGCATGGAGCAGTTGCGCGTCCACGGTGCGATGAATCCGGGTCAAAACTTCCTCGGGTAGCGGCTTCGCTTCCTCGACCAGCTCGGTCGTCGGGGTGCCGTCCGCGAAAAGGAGCGTGGTACAGGTACGCGTCGGCGTCCCCTCCCCCGCGTCAATAGTTTCGCTCTGGACTCCCTCGCCGATAAGTGTCTGCGCGATGTACCGCCCGGAGTCGCCCCCGACCGCATGGATCAGTCGCGCCTTCGCCCCAAGCGTGGTCAAAACGCGGGCGACATTGACCGATTTGCCCGACGCGGTGACAACCGTCTGTGCGGCACGGTTGACGCCCCCGACCGCAAAATGGGCGAAGCGCATGGTGCGCTGAACGGTAGGCGTCATGCCGATGCAAAGTATCATGCCCTTACGGTTCAACACGCTCTGTTGGCTGTCCTGCGTGTTCTACAAAAAGAAAACACCGGACTCAGGTCCAGCATTTCGGGAGATGTACCCACTTTTCATACACGTCGGCGGCGGATCACGAGTCCCGCGAAACCGGCGATGCCCGGTAGTGCCAGCAGTGCGGTGCCGGGTTCGGGTACCGTGACAACAGTGGCGGGGGACAAACCCAGCGCGAACGTGCGCCCGACCGTGTTCCCGCCTTCGGTCCCGTAATCCGTGATCGCGGTCGAGCCGAATCCGCGATTCGCTCCGGTGTTGAACGCGCCCTCCGCGGAGCCGTCGGTATCGCGGGCGAAGCCGAAGTAGCCGCTCGATGAATAAATGTCGTAGGCGTAGGTCGTGTTCGGATCGAGCGTGATCGCCGAGCCGTTCAGGTTGAAGGTCAGCCAACTATTTTGCGCTCCGGCGGTCGGGGCGGCCGCAAATGTGGCTTCAAGGACCGATGTCAGTGTCAACCCCTCGACCCGGCTGATCCGTACCCCCCACGTCCCGTTCTCGAAGCCGTTCCCGGCGTCGCCGTTGCCCCGGACGGTCAGCGAACTGAGCAGATACCCACCGGGATTGCCGAGGGTACTGAACCGTTGCCCCGGCGTGTTGTTATCAGAGTAATCCTTGCTCCCGTTAAGCCCGCCACCGTCGAAATCCAGGTTGCCGATGTCGTCGCCGTCGAGCGTCGGCGCAATTAGGCTGGTCGTGATCGCGGGCGGGATCGGCACGACGTTATTGTCGCGCAGGTCAGCGAAAAAGGTTCGCCCGACGGTTCCGGGATAATCGTTGATCGCCGTCGAGCCGAAATTACGCGCGTTGCCGGTGTTGAACGCCCCGTCCGACGCCCCGGACGTGTCACGGGCGAAACCAAAGTAGCCGTTGGCACTGTAAATATCGTAGGCGTACTGCCTGCCCCCGGTTAACGCGAGCGGCGACGATAGATTAAAGGTCACATACTCAGTGTTGATGGACCCAGGGGCGTTCACCGTAGTCGTGTAAATCGGTGTCAGGGCACCGCCGCTGACAGAACTGATCCGCAACCCCCAATCCCCGCCGAAACCAAAGCCGCCGATCCCTTTCACGGTCAGGTTGTGCAGGAAATAGCCTGGCAATGTATTGCCGGTGACAAACAACTGCCCCGGTGTCGGGTTGTCAGAGAAATCGCGCCCGCCATCGAAGTTGGACGGGTCGTCGAAGTTCGGATTGCTGATGCCGTAGATCCCGAGGATCGGCGCACTGCCACTGACAATGATCGAATCCGCGAAGGTCGGGCTATTCGCCGCAGACAAGAAAACTACCGCCGCGCAGAGGGCGACAGGAACAAACGATACGAAACGCATATAGTATTATTCCCCTTTGATGAAGTCATTTCGAGTATACTGCACAATCGGTTTTGCAGACAAGGATAATTTTATCTTTTTCGCTCGACGGCTGTTTTTCCTTTCGGGGAGGGAGTTCTCCCCCGCGCGACGGACTGTGCGCGAACGGAATTACTCCCGTGCGTACCTTCGGGCGTGTCATTGACTTCCCGTTCTTCGGTTCCAGATGGCGCAGATTCAGCCCTAGAACGGTGTCGTGCATGATCCCCCCCGGCGTCGAAACGGCTGCGGCCCCGGCAATCCGTTATCTAGCGGCACGCTGGGTGCGGGCTACATGACACGCGGGCGCACCACCTCTATCCTTACGCCCGCCTCGTCGCCTGAGGTTACAGAACGATGAAATTTTCCTGGTTGCGACACGAATCCGCAGTGCCCCGGCGTTAATAACGCGGGTACCAGGACACAAAACTTTGCTCCGCTCTACGCCGCGTCAGAATAATGATTTGGGGGAACAGGACATACAGATGAGCGAGAATACCGAAACAGACGGCGACGTACTACCAACGCCGCCGATGATGAATCGCGCCTCCATAGAGGAGATAGCTGGCGCCCGCCCGAAGGTCCAGGTCTATACGTTTCCTCCGGACGCCCGGTTCGAGGAAGGCGCGTTAGCACCGCTCGAAGGAGCGACCCAACTGCGCGTGCTGGCGTTCCACGACTCCACGCTTTCCGGACGCGACCTGATGTCACTGACGCGCCTGCCCGCACTCACGTCGCTGGATCTGCGCGGCTGCCGCTTCGCGGCGGGCGACTTCCGGGCGTTCTGCGACGCGCTGGCAGGGGGCGGATCGCCGAAACCGTCCCGTCTTTGGCTGGAGGACACGCCGGTGGCGGACGACGACCTCGGCGCGGTCGCCGGGCTCCGCTGGGTTATCCTTTCCGGCACGAAAATTACCGACGCCGGGCTGACACACCTGCTCACGCTTCGCAAGCTCGAAACGCTGTGGCTGGATCGCACCGACGTTTCCGACACGGGGGTCTTCAGTCTTGCCGTCCTGGCGAACCTGTCGGGCATCCCCACGCGGCAGACGCGGTGCTCGCCGGATGTGGCCGACCGCCTTTTCCAGGCGCAACTCGCGCTTCAAGCCCCGAAGAGCACACCAGACGAGGCGCAGGTCACCGCTGCGAGTGCCCGCCTGTACGAATTCCTGGGCGACATAGACGAGTGGAGTCGGCTGGCGCTAGAGCGAAACGACGAGATAAAAAGCCGAGCCGAATCACTACAGCGTACACAACCCGACACGCCTCGTGAAACCTTCACCCGCGCCCGGGAGGAGAGTTGGAGCGAGATTGTTGCGAAGAAGGCGGAGATCGTAGGGCGATACTGTACCCAGGAGGCGATCCGGCGCGGCGCCGGCGACGTGCGTTCCTTCGGCGGTGACCCGGTCCTTCCTCAAATCCGGGAAACGGGCTGGGCATCCGCAGAAACGCCCTCCAAAGTTCGGACCGTGTTCGTTAACGGCGGTGCGGGCAGTTGGAACAGGCACCGCTACGCGATGAAATGGGAAAGCGGCGAGTGGCGAGTGGACGAGGTGCATTATTGGTACGGCGGATGGAAGCGTGACTCGATCTAAGCGGATTGTCTCGGTTCCCCAGGACGCGGGAAACAGCAACAAGCGCCGGTACCGCCTCGGCGAGCAAAGCCGACAGGATTTCCGCTTGCCGCCGGGAGGCGTTCTCTGCCGGCTCGCAATTCGAAGTGACACGAACTGTACCAGGCGGCGGGATACGAGACGGACGACCTGTTCTGGGCGTTCCATCGGTTGCGCCCTGACCCCGCTTTTCTTTTTCGAAATAACCGCAGGATTCGGCAGGAGTTCTACTATGTCGGCGGCGAACCGTAGGACGAAGACGTTTTCAATCGGATCTACGGATTC
>JACMMA010000835.1 GCA_014379275.1 Armatimonadota bacterium
AAAAACAGGCGGCGGAGACCGGCGAACCGTCCGACGAAGCGGTATCATCTAACGCAAGACAAGAAGGTTAAGAATACAGCTACCGCATCGTGAATGGCACGCCGTCCGCGTGGAGCGAACCGGTTATAGTGATCGTTTCCTCGGGGGTTTAGACAGGTGGTTGTCCGGCGAACAGGTCGTTCGCCGGATTTTTCCAGCGGGAACGGCGGCATCAATTACGATGCCGCCGTTTTTTCGGCGGTGCGTATATGGCGTATGGAGTCAGCGATCTCGCCCGGCAGGTCTTTGAAGTTCGCTTCGATGGAAAGTCTGCCGGTGTATCCTGCGTCGCGCAGGGTGCGGAACAAAGCCACATGATCGTACTCACCCTGACCGGGGGCGACGCGCTTCGTGTCTGCCGTGTGAACGTGCGCGATGAACGGGGCGTGTTGCGCAATCACGGAGATCGGCTCGTTCTCCAGTTCCATGTGGTACGTGTCGGCGAGAACTCGTATTCCGGGATGATTGAGCACCGCCGCGTATTCAACGACCGCTTCCGCCACGGTGTTGATGATGTTGCACTCGCCCTGGTTCAGCGGCTCGATGGCGATGACGACACCGGTTTCGTCGCTCGCTTCGCCGCAGACGCGGAGGAAATCGCGGATCTGTTCCGCCGCGCGTTCTTTCGAAAATCCGTCGGGCACGCGCCGTGCACCACCACTGCCGAAAACAATCACCTCGCCGCCGATCTCCCGCGCCCAGCGCAAAGCGTTGAACACGTAGCGGCGCACGGTGTCCGTGTCTGCCAACTGCTCCGGTTCGCCGGTGATACGCAGACTGCCGGGTAGAAACACGTTAAACGTTTCCGTGGGGAGGGGAAGCGCGAGGAGCGTCTTGCGTTTTTCCGCCCATTCACTCTCCTGCGTGAGTGGTGAAATCGCCCCCGATACGCCGAGTTCGATATAATCCGCGCCCGCGTCCGCGAGGATTCGCGCTTGATCTGCTCCGGCACAAACGCCAAGTTTCATTTGCCTATTCTCCTGATTTAACGTAACACGGATTAACATATGTTGTCAAAGCTATGCGGGGTTTGGTACACTCGGTTATGTTGGCACCTTACGCAATCCGTTACCTTTTGTCCTCCCTGGAGGGCACCCCGTCCGTGCTTTCCGCACTGGTGGCTGATGTGTCTCCCGACTCCCCGGTCTGGGATGCCCGTCCCGACCCCGAGCGGTTTACGTTGCGCGAGATGATCGCGCACCTCGCCGATTGGGAGCCAGTCTGCCGGGAACGTATCTATCGGACGCGGGTCGAGGAGAATCCGCACCTCCCGAACTGGGACGAGGAACAGGCCGCGCTGATCGGTGACTACGCGCACACCAACCCGTACGAATCGCTGCTCTGGTACACCGAACGCCGCGCCGCGACCGTAGCACTGCTTGCCGCGCTCGAAGCGGACGAGTGGACCCGCGCCGCCGAGCGCGAGAAGGTAGGCACGCTGTCTATTGAGCAACAGGCATTTCTCATTCTGGCGCACGACGGCTTTCATCTACGGCAGGCGGTCGAACTAAAAGGCGCGTGAATCCGGCGCGCACCCAAGCCGAGGATCGAAGATCCCCGACATGCTTTGCTTGACAAAGTAAGCGAACTGGCATACCATAACCCCCGTATGGCAACTGTAACTCCCGCTGTCGCTTCTGCATCTGATGCCCCCGCGCCGAAACCGACCACCGCTGGTATTGCGCGCGCGGCGGGTTTGACCGTAGTGCTTGTCCTTCTATCGCGTATTACCGGCGTGTTGCGCGACAGTGCACTCGCGGACCAGTTTGGCCGCGGGGAAACAGTGACCATCTTTCGGGCTGCGTTCGGCGTTCCGGACATCATCTCGCTGATACTCGCGGGTGGCGTCATGTCGTCCGTGTTTGTGCCCATCTTCTCGCGATACGTCTCCGAGGACAAAGAAGAAGACGCATGGCGTGCGTTCGGCTCGATCATTTCGATCGTCGCGGCCGTCGTCGCGGTCGTCGTCGTCGGCATGGAACTGTTTGTCGTGCCACTGACACGCCTGCTCAACCCCAAGTTTTCTGCGGAAGGCATCCTCGAAACGGCACGTTATACACGGATCTTGCTTCCCGTGCAGTGGTTCCTGCTGGTCGGGGGCCTGATGATGGGAACGCTGTATGCCCGGAAACGCTTCCTTGTCCCGGGCCTCGGCCCCATCCTGTACAACGTCGGACAGATCATCGGCTGTGTCTTCTTCGGTGCGAAATACGGCCTTTCCGCGGTTGCCTGGGGGGCGGTCGGAGGCGCGTTCTGTGGCAGTATTCTGCTCCCCCTCTGGGATATGATTCGTGGTGGGGTGCGCTGGTACCCCGGTTTCGATATCCGTCATCCCGGCGTCCAAACCATGGGGAAGTTGATGGGAACCGCGGTTCTCGGGCTTTCCCTTTCGCAACTCAACATGTGGCTGACAACGCGCGTCCTGCCCGATGACGATCGACTTGCTGCCCTGAACTACGCCTATAACGTCACGCAAATGCCTATCGGTGTATTTGCGCAGGCGTTCGCTATCGCGCTCCTGCCGACTATCTCCGTGATGGCGGGCAAGAAAGATTGGGACGGATACCGCGTCGCAGTCAGTGACGGACTGCGGCGTGTTTTCTTTCTCACCATTCCCGCATCGACCATTCTTTGCGCTCTGGCATACCCGGTTA
>JACMMA010000148.1 GCA_014379275.1 Armatimonadota bacterium
GGGAGCAAGTTTGAACTTTACGGCGAAAGAAGACTACGGAATGCGGGCGGTGCTCGACCTTGCGGTCCATAGCGGGGGCGGCCCGGTGCAAACCCGCGAGATAGCAGCGCGGCAACACATCCCCGAGCAGTTCCTGGAGCAACTCCTGGCATCGCTACGACGTGCCGAAGTCGTGCGCTCGACCCGCGGTGCCGGGGGAGGGTACTCACTCGCCTCGTCCGCCGACCGGATCACGGTAGGACAGGTGCTCCGCGCTTTATCCGGTCCTCTGGTACCAACGGAATTAGTCACCGGTGAGGGGGAAGATCGCGCCGTCGCGGAGATACCGGAAACCATTGTCGTGCGCCACTTCTGGTCCACCGTGCGTGCCGCGCTTCGCGGCGTGTGTGACGAAACAACCGTGCAGGATCTACTGGAGCGACGGAGCCGTCATGCGGGCGATGTCGGCTTCATGATGCACATTTAGGAGAAAAAATGCGAATATTTAATAATCCCACTGAATTGATCGGCAACACGCCGCTCGTACGAATGAGCCGCATCCCGAAAGCGGAGGGCGTTGTCGCGGACATCGTTCTGAAACTCGAATACCTCAACCCCGGTTTGTCGGTCAAGGACCGCATCGGTGTCAATATGATCAATGCCGCCGAAAAAGCGGGACTGATCACGCCCGGCAAGACGACGATCGTGGAACCGACTTCGGGGAACACCGGAATCGCACTCGCGTTCGTCTGCGCATCCAAGGGGTATAAGTTGACACTTTGCATGCCCGAAACCATGAGCATGGAACGTCGCCTACTACTCAGAGGCTACGGCGCGGAGTTGGTGCTTACCGAAGGACCGAAGGGCATGAAGGGGGCGATCGCCGCGGCGGAGGAAATCGTCGCCCGTGACCCCGAGAACACGTTCATGCCGCAGCAGTTCAAAAATCCGGCGAACCCCGAGATCCACCGCAACACGACCGCGGAAGAGATCTGGAACGACACCGACGGGGCGGTAGACATACTGGTGTCGGGTATCGGGACGGGCGGGACAATAACCGGCATCGCGCAGGTCATCAAAGGGCGCAAGCCGTCGTTTACCACCGTCGGCGTCGAACCGACGCATTCGCCGGTCATTACGCAGTTCAAGAATCACCAGACACTACAACCAGGGCCGCATAAGATCCAGGGTATCGGCGCGGGGTTCATCCCCGATATCCTCGAAACGGATTACGTGGATGAAGTGTTCCAGGTGACAAACGACGAGTCGGTAGCGATCGCTCGCCGCGTTATGCGCGAGGAAGGGATCGCCGTCGGGATCTCTTCGGGCGGCGCGATTCACGCCGCACTCGAAATTGGAAAGCGATCCGAGAACGCCGGCAAGATGATTGTTGTGATTATTCCGTCGAATGCCGAGCGGTACCTGTCAACGATTATGTTCCAGGACCTCCGCGAAGGCTAACGCCGTTCGCAACCCTGAGAAAACGCCCCCCTGAGTCTTCGACTCAGGGGGGCGTTTTTTGACCTATTTGTCACCCGATATAGTGAACGGCGAGGTTGAAGGGGGGAATGCAACCGAAATCCCCCTCCCAAAAGGTCGCTCCGTTACCGGACAACAGCAACGGAGCTACCGACATCAGACCAGGTCGAAGCGGTCAAGGTTCATCACCTTGGTCCAGGCTGCGACAAAGTCTCGCACGAACTTATCCTGAGACCCTTCGCTCCCGTAAACTTCCGCGATGGCCCTTAGCTCCGAGTTCGAACCGAAGACGAGATCCGCACGGGTACCCGTCCATTTAATGGTACCGGTCGCGCGATCACGCCCTTCGAACACGTCCTCGGAATCCGATGCGGATTTCCACGTCGTGCCGAAATCGAGCAGGTTGACGAAGAAGTCGTTGGTAAGCGTGCCCGGTCGGTCGGTGAGCACCCCGTGCTTGGACTGGTTGGGGTTCGTGTTCAGTACCCGCATGCCTCCCAAAAGGACCGTCATCTCCGGCGCGGTCAGCGTCAGCAGTTGAGCTTTGTCCACCAACATCTCCTCTTCCGATGCCGGGTATCGGGACTTCAGGTAGTTGCGGAAGCCGTCTACCCGCGGTTCGAGCACGGCGAAGGATACGACGTCGGTTTGCTCCTGCGACGCGTCCGTTCGTCCCGGTGTGAACGGCACCGTGACATCGATCCCGGCATTTTTTGCCGCCTGCTCGATGCCAGCACATCCTCCCAGAACGATTAGATCAGCCAGCGAAACTTGCTTGCCACCCGAAGACGCGCCGTTGAATGTGGTCTGGATGCCCTCCAGGGTATTCAGCACCGTCGCCAGTTGCGCCGGATTGTTCACTTCCCAGTCCTTCTGCGGCGCAAGTCGGATGCGTGCCCCATTCGCGCCGCCCCGTTTGTCGGAGCCACGGAAGGTGGATGCCGACGCCCAGGCGGTCGATACCAGTTGGGAGACCGAAAGTCCGGACGAAAGGATCGTCGCCTTCAATGCGGCGGCATCGGTCGCATCGATGAGCGCATGCGTCACGGCGGGAACCGGGTCTTGCCAGATCAGCTCTTCCGCGGGCACTTCCGGTCCCAGGTAGCGGGGGCGGGGACCCATATCGCGGTGCGTGAGCTTGAACCAGGCCCGCGCGAAGGCGTCGGCGAACTGATCCGGGTTCTCCAGGAAGCGACGGGAGATCTTTTCGTATTCCGTGTCTACCCGTAGGGCGAGGTCGGTCGTCAGCATAAAGGGCGCGTGACTACGTGACGGGTCGTGCGCGTCCGGGACCGTACCAGCACCCGCGCCGTCTTTCGGCGTCCACTGGTATGCGCCCGCCGGACTCTTCGTCAACTCCCACTCAAAGCCGAACAAGTTCTCGAAGTAGTTGTTGCTCCACTTCGTCGGCGTGGTTGTCCATGCCCCCTCGAGACCACTGGTAATCGTGTGGACGCCTTTGCCGCTTTCGAACGAATTTTTCCATCCGAGACCCTGCTCCTCGATGCCCGCCGCCGCGGGTTCTCGGGCGATGTATGGAACGGGATCGGCAGCGCCATGGGTCTTACCGAATGAATGGCCGCCGGCAATCAGCGCGACCGTTTCTTCATCGTTCATGGCCATGCGACCGAACGTCTCCCGGATATCACGGGCGGATCCGAGCGGGTCGGGTATCCCCTCAGGACCTTCCGGATTCACGTAGATCAGTCCCATCTGAACAGCACCCAGGGGATTTTCCAGTTCGCGATCGCCCGTGTACCGTTTGTCCCCCAGCCATTCCGTTTCAGAACCCCAATAAACATCTTCCTGGGGTTCCCAAACATCCTCGCGTCCGCCGCCGAAACCGAAGGTCTCGAAGCCCATCGACTCCATGGCGCAGTTACCGGCAAGGACCATCAGGTCGGCCCACGAAAGTTTCTGACCGTATTTCTTCTTGACCGGCCAGAGCAGCAGGCGTGCCTTGTCGAGGTTGGCGTTGTCCGGCCAGCTGTTAAGGGGGGCAAAACGCTGCATGCCGGCCCCCGCGCCGCCGCGACCGTCCGAGATGCGGTACGTACCGGCGCTGTGCCACGACATCCGAATAAAGAACGGTCCGTAGTGACCATAGTCTGCCGGCCACCATTCCTGAGATTCGGTCATCAGGTCGTAGATGTCTTGCTTGACGGCAGCTAGATCGAGGGTCTTGAATTCCTCGGCATAGTTGAACGATTCACCCATCGGGTTGGACAGCGAGGAGTGCTGTCGGAGGATGCTCAGTTTCAGCTGATTCGGCCACCAGTCACGGTTTCTCGTACCACCGCCCGCGGCCTGCTTGAGTGCGCCGCCCTGAAAGGGGCACTTGCTTGCCATATTTGTCGAGCTGTCAACCTCGACATGGCTGTTGTCATTGGCATGAGAGTCGTCGTTCATTTCGCCGACACGGGTCGCATGCCCTTCGCTGTTCAAATTGATGTCACCATTCGGGTTGCCTTCCCCGTTTACATGGCTGTCATCATTCATTTGTCGTAGTGCGGTGTCCGTAGCGGTGCCCGTCGAAGTTTGTTTTTCCATTGATTTACCTTCTAATTTAGAGCTATTGCGAACTGTTTAGGAACGACGATGAGAAAGGTTAGCCCATTCTCATCGTCGCCGGAGTTGTTTTGGTCCCCGTGGGTTCTCCCCCCCGGTTTATGTTTCCGTTTCCGACAAAACGTCGGTTTCGTTAAGCGGAATGGAATCGTGGCACGCGGGGCAGGTGCCCCAAAAGGTGACCTCCGCTTCCGCGATATGAAACCCGTGCGTCGTAGCAGGTTCTAAACAAGGGCGAGGCCCGACGACACAGGCCACATCCTCACCCCGACCACACTGCTTGCAGACCAGATGACGATGATAGTCGCCAACCCGTGCTTCATAAAGTGCGGGCGCGTTCGCCGGCTCGATGCGCCGGACCAAGCCCATATCCAGCAGGGCATGAAGATTGTCATAAACGGCCTGCCGGGAAAGACTGCCGAGACGTTCACGGGCGACGGCGGTAATAGAGTCGGCGTTGAGATGCCCGCCGTGGTGGACCGCTTCCAGTACTGCGAGA
>JACMMA010000836.1 GCA_014379275.1 Armatimonadota bacterium
CCCTTTTTGCACCGCGAGCCACAGAACCAGTATCGGACCGAGCACGAACGACGGCACCGCCACCCCGACCATCGCGATGGACATCGCCGTGCGGTCGATCCACTTGTTGGCGTTCACGGCGGCGAGGATGCCGAGCGGGATTCCGACCGCGAGCGAGACGATCAGCGAGACCATAGCAAGCGCGGCGGTGTTTGGCAATCCGCGCTTGATGATGTCCGTGATCGGTTCGCGGGTCTGGTACGAACGCCCGAAGTCGCCTTTGGTCACGATCTTCGTCACATAGTCGGCGTAACGCACCATCGGCGGGCGGTCCAGCCCCCACTCGTGCCGGGTACGCGCCTTCGCTTCCGGCGCCGCGCGTTGTCCGAGCAGAATATCCACCGGGTCGGCAGGCGAAAGATAGGCGGCGAAGAAAACGAGGAACGAGATCGCGAGAAGCGTTGGCACGGCGAGTGCGAGACGCAGCAGAATAAAGCGTAGCAGGGGCGGCAAAGTCATAGGTGCGGGAAATGCTTGCGGGCATTATACCGCATTTGGACGGGCGCGAAAGGGTTGCAAACGGAGCGGGATGTAGTACACCGGAGCCGGGGCATCGCCTTCGGAGGCGGCTCGGAAAGAAAGCATCAGCGGCAGGGTCGTCTCCAGCCATCCGGTGATGGGGGGCGGCAATGCGGGAACCGGGCAGACAATGGTGACGACGCTTTGACGCGCTTCCACTTGCACTGTCGCTAAGTCCGTCCGCCGTTGCCCGGCGCGGTAAAAGTCGCCCTTTTGCTCCGTTTCCGCAACCGCGCCCCCTTGCGTTCGCACCCGGACAAACGAATCGGCCCCGAAATGCGCCACTATCTCCCCCTCGTTGGCGAGGGCAGACGGCGCGAACGTCCAGTGCAAAAGGAGCGTTTCGCGGTCTTGCCACGCAATTTCGATGTGCGGGTCGGTGCGCTGTTCGCCGAACAGGAGTAGGCGTGGCAACGCCGAAACGTTTCCGGCGAAGGGAAGCGCGACAATCGGTGCGTCCAACTGCGCCATGATTTGCTCGATGCCGCGCGGGAACAGAAAATCGTGCGCCGATTGCAGAGAAACCCAGCCGCCATACGGCAGTTGTTCGGGAAAAAGGCGCGTCACATCGTGCGGTATGCCCCCCGGCAAGACCGCACTTCCCAAGAACGAGGTGGTGAGCAAATTAATGAATTGCACGGCATCGGACGCTCCCCATCCGTGCATTAGTTTTTCAAACAACACTTTGTCGAAAGCTGGTAAGTGGGTCAGGCTTCGTATCGTGAGCAACTCGTTGAGACGTTCCCCGCCGAGCGAGTTCAAGTGGAGTCGCATCAGGGCACTTCGGAAAGCATGGGCGCAATGTATCAGGCAGAGAACTTCGGGCGACGGAAAACGAAGTGTCTGCGACCCCGGCACGACTCCCGGATTTTGATAACGACGCAAGTCGTCCCAAACGATTGTTCCACCTTTGAATACGCGCTCGTTGTCTGTGTCCACCCCCGGTATCTGCCAATGCCCTGTGTTGCTTGTCGCCAGAAGCTGGTCAGGTGACATAGTACGCACGCCATCGGGGTAGCGCGGCACCGGGAAAGA
>JACMMA010000149.1 GCA_014379275.1 Armatimonadota bacterium
AGGACCTCAACGACGGGTGGCGGAAAAACGGGTACGTGGGTCAGGAGTTGTACGGTGCGGGTGCCGCGTTCCAGATCGCATCGCTTACCTGCACCCCGGTCCCGCAAGCCGGTATCCTCGTATACTGCGAATACCCGCTACTGGAAACGCCCCGATGGGACGCTCGAAAAGGAGAACTCGTGCTACGGGTCGGCGGCGTCGGCTCCCACTCCGCTAAGCTGGAAATAAGCTCGCTACCAGGAAGTGATGGACCGAAAGGCTGGTTCGTCGCCGGTGCTAAAACGCCGGGGGGTGTTGTTTCGCCTCTCGCTCCCGGGGTCAACAAACCGCTTCCGAAGGAGAAAAACAAAGGGGCGGGGAAGGCAAACGGCTCACACGCAACGGCTTCTAGACGGATTCCCGTTATCCGAACCGCCGAGAACGCCGTCGGCGCTTCTACAGTGCGCATGACCGTTCCCGGCGACTCGCTCCTGACTATCGGTCTCTAAGAAATGGATTCAAAGATGTCAAGTCTCGCCCCTCTACCCCGCCATTGAGCGGAACTGCGTGACTCCTGTTGAATTCGGACACGCAGGATAACAGGAAATGCTGGTAGAATCTGACCACACTCTATCCTGCCAACGGGAAAGTGTCACCGATTCACACGATTCATTCAAAAAACAATTCAAGGAAAGGCGATGCCGCCATGAACCAGGACTACCTATCACATCGTTTGACCGAAGCCGAACGCCGCGCGTTCAATGAAACCGGCTATCTGGTACTGGAGGATGTACTGTCTCCGGACCGAATTACCGCCCTGACCGCGCTCGCGGACGGCATCCACGCCCGCGAAGTCGCGGAAGGATTCGACCCGAGGAAGGGATTGTTTTATCCCAATTTTATCCCCGAAAGCCCGCTCTTTCAGGAACTCGTTGACCACGTCCGGGTGCTCCCGAAAGTCTGGGGAATCCTCGGCTGGAACATCTACCTGTATCACGCGCACCTGATCGTCACGCCGCCGAGCGGCGAGCCGGTGAGCGACAAGACCTCTGGCTGGCATCAGGATAGCGGGCGCGTGAACGCCGAGATCGAGTCGCACCCGCGCCCCCGGTTGTCGCTCAAAGTCGCCTACTTCCTTTCCGACACCGGCGAACCGGGACGGGGAAACTTCTGGGTCGTTCCCGGCAGCCATCTCGCGGACACGTTGGATCGCCCGGCGAGCGGCGTCGGGCAGCCGGATGGTGCCGTGCCGGTTCTCGCCAGTCCGGGAAGTGCCGTCCTGTTCGACCGCCGCCTCTGGCATGCCGGGACGCCCAACGGCTCCGACGTGACGCGGAAAGTACTGTTCTATGGTTATGGGTACCGATGGCTTCGCACGAAAGATGACATGACGGTGCAATCCCTGTGGGAGCAGAGCGACCCGGTGCGGCGGCAATTGCTCGGCTGGGGCGTGAATAGTAACGGCTTTTACAGCCCGACGGATGAGGACGTGCCGCTCCGTGTCTGGCTACGCGAACACTCCCCGGATGACGCCAAATAGAAGTCGAATAAAGAACAGGAAGTGTGACAATGCGTATCTTAATCACCGGCGCGGGTGGCAATATGGGCAGGGGCATTATTCCCCGGCTACGGGAAGCGGGACACGATCTCGTACTCTCGGACGTGAACCGTCTGCCGGACGGCGATTCATCCGCCGGTTTGCCGTTCGTACAGTGCGACCTTCAGAACGGGTTCGGACTGGAGCGGGCAGTCGTCGGTTGTGACCTCGTGCTACACCTTCCGGCGTGGCACGGCATCCACTGGGGGCAGAAGACCGAGGTGGACTACTGGCGTCTCAACGTGGACGGGACCTTCTACATGTTCCAGGCGGCGAAAGATGCCGGAGTGAAACGGGTCGTTTTTCTTTCCTCAACCGCCTGGTACGGTCATTATAACAAGTACGGATTTACCAAACGCATCGGCGAGGAGCTGTGTGAATACTACCGGGAGAACCACGGGATGCGATACGTCGCCGTCCGCCCGAATGACCTGACCCCGTGGGGAAAGGATTGGGTGAACCATTATGGCGCACGGCTTCTTTACGGCGGTGTTGACCGCGACGACGTGCTGGATTGCATCGCGCAAAGCATCCAGTTTTTAGAAACGCCGCTTTCCGAAGGAAGGGAAGCAGAGAATCTGGTCGTCCATGCGGTCCGCGGCGATGTGTACACCGAGGAACAGATCGCCGGTTGGGAGAACGACCCCGTCGGCACGTGCGAGCAGATTTTTCCCGGCTCGGCGGCACTCGTTCGAAAATACAACATCGGAATCGACCGCAAGCCGTCGGTAAGCAAGACGGACGACGGGGCGCGAGTAATCGGGTATGCTCCCTCCCGGCACTTCGGGACATTTTTGGAAACATTGCGCCGCCTCGACGAAGAAGGCGGCGCGGAGCGCGTGACGGAAATGCATTGCGGCTACTGATACGGGCGGTAAATCCTGCCCGGCGGGGCACGCAGAAATACAACAAAGGAAATAATCGAATATGGCACTGGCGAAACGGATGCTGGGGCGGACCGGTCTCGAAGTCACTCAACTCGGCTACGGGGCGATGGAGGTGCGCGGTTCGCGCATTTGGGGCGGTCGCCCGGTCACCGAACAACAGGCGGAGACGATTCTCAACGCCGTTCTCGACGTGGGAATCAATTTCATTGACACCGCGAACGATTACGGTCGCAGCGAAGAGTTCATCGGCAAATATCTCAACAAGCGGCGCGGCGAGTATTACCTCGCCACTAAATGTGGGTGCACCGTGGTCCACAAAGACGAAAACACCGACGACACGCCGCATGTCTGGACCCGGGAGAATCTGTTCCGCGGTCTGCACGAAAGTCTGGAGCGGATGAAGACGGACTACGTGGACGTGATGCAACTACACAACCCGAGCGTGGAGCAAGCCGAGCAG
>JACMMA010000837.1 GCA_014379275.1 Armatimonadota bacterium
AACATCACGTGCGACGTGGAGATGATTCGCATTCAGGAGATCAACGAGGCGTATGAGCGTATGCTAAAAAGCGACGTGAAGTATCGGTTCGTCATCGATATGGCTTCGCTCAGGGAAGCGTAGTCGATACAGAGGCGGAAACAGGTGCTATTTCGGGCACGAATAGGACTTGCGCGGTTGTCCCCCAGCATTGAGTGCTGAGGGACAGTCTGTCAGAGGCTCTTGAGTTTACGCGTCACCACCGGTTGACACGGCACGTTTACGGCGGACGACAGTACAAATGCAGGATGCAGGGACGAGAAGCGCGAGCAGCGATGCCGTCAGTGTCATCGTACCCGCTTCGGGAACGACTGTAGCAACCTGCGCGACGCTGACGTTATCCAGATCCCAGACACTGGCAATATTGTAACCAGTGAAAGAAATATCCGTGGTAATTGCAGTCGCGGTAACAGTGAACGATTTATTCTGATAGATAAATCCGCCTTCGTTCGAGAAGGTGTAGACAGGCACACCGGCCCAGGTTGCTGTGAAACCGTTGACATTAGACTGCGTTGTTCTGTTCGGCAAAATAGAAAACGAAAACGTATAGCTTTCGCCGACGATTGTGGTAAGTGATTGCGTGATTGTGGACGACGGAACGATCTCCGTGTTGGAATAGGAGAATGAGTCGCCGATTCCAGCACCAATAGTGACCGCCGAGTGTCCACCGTCGCCGGTGAGAGTCCACCCGGTCAAGTCGCCCGTCTCGAAGTCACCGTTAGTGACAAGTTCGGCGGCGACGGCGACGGGCGAGAGATATAGTGCTGTCGCAACCGTCGCGGCGACTAGCGTACAAAAATTACGGATCTGCATCGAGACATTTCTTTCAGTCGCCGCATAAGAATGTGAGGACGGGCGGCGACACGCTTAGTTTACGTATCATCACCCTCGTCTCCTGCCACTTGTGTGACCGCTCCCATAAAATCTAATCCGCTTCACTCTTTTCTGGCGTCTTTGCTTCCATCATATCAATGACTTCCTGCAACGCGGATAGTTTGGTTTCGCAGTCGCGGTGCGTCACGATAGATTTTGCCTCCCGCTCGTGCAGCTGCGCCCGCACCGCTTCCAACTCGGCTTGCTTGGCAGCAATCAACTCTTCCAACTTAACTATTGTCTGTCGTTGTGGCTGATTTTCGCGCTCCCATTCCGCCGTCAGAGCCTCGTGAAACTGCGTCAACCGCGTGTGACGGACGCGGGCATCCTCGGCCACGGTTTCCACTGGAATCCCAGCGGCTTGCGTGAGCGAGTTCACAGTAATCTGTATGGCGGCGTGGCGGGCAAGTTCGGGAATATCGGGGGGCAGGTTCGCCAGAGCTTGCAGGATCAATTCGGCGGAAAGTTTCACCTCCGGCACTTTCCCAAACCGGTACACGGCTTCCGTATCCACCGCGCCGTCGGGGCGGAGCAGGTCGGCAAACCGGAAGCGCGACGTTCCCGCCGGATCACTTTGGGCGGGCTTCGGCGGCGGGGTGGGATGCGCCGCGGCGGTGGGAGCGAATATCGGCGGCGGCAGATCGGAGGCGGGGGGCTTCCCCTCCGCGCCACCGCCGGTGTCCCGGAGCATCTTCTCCACCGACTCCAGCGAGATCATGGCGAAGTCCTCGACGGGCGGTTCTATGGCGGGGCGCGCTACGACGCCGCTCGCAAATCGGGACGAAGTTTGTTCAGAACCCATAATTTAGACAGTACCCTTAACACCTTCGTTCGGTATAACTGAGATTTTATCCTGCATCTTCCATGCCTATACATGGTCGCTTTTTATTGGTTTTTCTTGATGTCCTTCCGGACGGGGGCAATGTAATAAACTACAATCATAGTCAAAATCGTTGCCCGTAATCCTGCCACGTGCTACAATCGGAAAGAACGTTTTAGATAGGAAATTTCTCCCTTGGCACTTTTAGAGCAAGACTTAGCACAACAAGCCTCCACCCTTCCCGGTCGGTTCGCACCCAACTTCAGCGCACCGCTCGCCGAAGTCGACCCCGAAATCTTCGACGCGATCAAAGGCGAAGATGAGCGACAAAGCGACAAGCTGGAGCTCATCGCCTCCGAGAACGTGGTTTCCCGCGCCATTCGCGAGGCACAGGGTTCATCGCTGACCAATAAATATGCCGAAGGTTATCCTGGCAAGCGCTACTACGGCGGGTGCGAATGGGTGGATGTCGTCGAGACGCTCGCCATCGACCGCGCGAAAGCCCTGTTCGGCGCGGATCACGCTAACGTCCAGCCGCACTCCGGCGCGAACGCAAACATGGCGGTCTTTTTCGCCGTGCTGAAGCCGGGCGACACGTTCCTCGCGCTCGATCTCGCCCAGGGCGGGCACCTGACCCACGGCTCGCCGGTGAACTTTTCCGGGCTTCTGTACAACGCGATCCACTACGGCGTCCGGCAGGACAACGAATACATTGACTACGACAGGATGCGCGAACTCGCCCACGCCCACAAGCCGAAACTGATCCTGGGCGGCGCGACCGTGTACCCGCGCATCATCGACTGGCAGATCATGCGCGAGATCGCCGACGAAGTGGGCGCGACATTTTTAGTGGATATGTCCCACATCGCCGGGCTCGTCGCGGCGGGAGAGCACCCCTCGCCGGTGCCGTACGCCGACTACGTCACCACCACGACGCACAAGACCCTGCGCGGACCCCGCGGCGGCATGATCCTGTGCCGCGAAGACCGCGCCAAAGAGATCGACAAAGCGGTGTTCCCCGGCATGCAGGGCGGGCCGCTGATGCATGTCATCGCGGCGAAAGCGACGGCGTTCCTGGAAGCGCAGACGCCGGAGTTCAAGGCGTACCAGTCCCAGATCCGCAAGAACGCTTCCGCTCTCGCCGATGCGATGACCGAACACGGCTACCGGCTTGTCGCGGGCGGCACCGACAACCACCTGATGCTCATCGACCTGCGCCCGAAAAAGATCACCGGAAAGACGGCGCAACTGGTTCTGGACGAGGCGGGCATCACGACCAACAAGAACCTGGTGCCGTATGACACGGCGAAGCCGTTCGTCACTTCCGGGATCCGTTTGGGCACTCCCGCCGTCACCACACGCGGCATGGCGGAAGGCGAGATGAGCCAGATCGCCCGGCTGATCGACCGCGCCCTGGCGGCGAAAGACAGCGAGATCGACCTGACCGCCGTGCGCCGCGAAGTGAAGGCGTTGTGCAACAAGTTCCCGCTCTGGGGGTAGGCTTGATGGAAACACGCCCGCCGTGGGATGAGTATTTTATGCGGATCGCGTTCGAGGTGGCGACGCGGGCGACGTGCCTGCGCCGCCACGTCGGCGCGGTGATCGTGCGCGACAAGCGGATACTCAGTACCGGGTATAACGGCTCGCCGCCGGGTCAGAAACATTGTAACGAGGTCGGTTGTTTGCTGGAAGACGGGCGGTGTATCCGCACGCTGCACGCGGAGCAGAACGCGCTGATGCAGGCCGCTCTACACGGGGTTTCGACGCACGGGGCGACACTGTACTGCACGTGCCGCCCCTGCCACGTCTGCGCCCGGATGATCGTCGCGGCGGGCATCGTGCGCGTCGTATTTGCGGGGGAGTCGCCCGAAGGCTGGGCGAACGAAGTCCTGACGGCGGCGGGCGTGGAGATCGTCCCTTTGCTACACCTGGAACCGCCATCGCCGATGATGAAGGTACAAAATGTTCCGCAAGGAACCGATACTTTGACCAGTTTCGATGAAGCGGACTCGTAAACGATGAATAAGATCCTGCTAAACATGGTGTTCGCCGCGATAATCTCCGGCATTATCACGGCGTTGATCACACCGATGGTGAAAGCGATGGCTTTGCGCTTCAAGGCGGTGCGGGAGGTACGCGCGCGCGACTCGCACGACGGCGAAATGCCGCTCTGGGGCGGCCTGGCAATGTTCATCGGTTTCGCGGCGGTGGTGCTTCTGATGCGCCCGCTACTCACCCACCACGAATACGCCCTGTCCGTCGGAAAAGGGGAACACCCCGTCGCCGGGATCATCATCGGCGCGGCTATCGTGGCGATCATCGGGCTACTCGACGACAAGATCGACCTGAAGCCGTGGCAACAGATGGGCGGGTTGTTGCTCGCCGGGTTCGTCGCGGCGTCGCTCGGGGCACGCATCGACGGCATCACGAACCCGTTCGTGCCGCCTTCGCCGTCCGGAGTGTACGACGCGCGAAACTACATCGACCTCGGAGCGTTCGCCGTGCCGCTGACCATGCTCTGGTATTTCGTCGCCACGAAGACGTTCGACTTCCTGGACGGTCTGGACGGACTCGCTTCCGGCGTTTGCGCCATCGCGGCGACCACGATGGGACTGATCGCTGCGGCGAAAGGCGACGAAGCGGTCGCGCTGATGGCGTTCGCGCTCGCCGGCGCCTGTATCGGTTTCCTGCGCCACAACTACAACCCGGCGGCGATTTTCATGGGCAGCGTCGGTTCGTTCTTCCTGGGTTTCGTTCTGGCCGGTCTCGCGGTCGTCGGCACGGCGAAAATCCCCACGATATTAGCCGTAGTCGTCCCCGGTCTGGTGCTCGGGGTCCCGATCTTAGACGGTTTTCGTGTCGCTGCGGTACGCGTCCTGCGGGGGAAAAACCCGCTTGCCGCCGATAAAACACACATCCACCATCTGTTACGCGAGTGGGGGCTGACGGTGAAGCAAGCCGTGTGGGTAATCTATGGACTCACCGCCGCCGGTTGTGTCGCCGCGCTTCTTCTGGTCTATTCGTTGACTCGGACGGGGCCATAGGAGCCGCCACCATGTCCATCGCCCTCCGAGCTTTATCCACGGTGTTCCCGTGGGCGTTCAAAAGCCTGCGTCCCGCGCCCGCCGAATCAGGCGGCCCGACGATCACCGGGGAGCGGGTGCGCTTGCGTGTTTTACACGAGTCCGACGCGGAAGCGATGTGGCGGATCGCCCGCGACCCGGTAGTGACCCGATTTTTGCCGTGGGAGCCGATGGCGTCACCCGGTTCGATCTTGCCGTTCATCCGCGACCAGGAAGCCCGGCGCAAACGCGGCGACGCGCTCTGTTTCGCCGTGCTCGACAAGGAAACCGGCGAACTGATCGGCTCGACCGACCTGGTGGACATACGCCGCTACCTGAACACCGGGGCGGAGATCGGCTACCTGCTGTCGCGCGATCACTGGGGTAAAGGGATCATGTCGGAGGCCGCGAACCTGACGGCGCGATACGCGTTCGAAACGCTCGGCTTGAAACGGCTCGTCGCGTTCGCCGACATCGAGAACCGCGCCTCGCGCCGCGTGCTGGAAAAGTTAGGCATGAGCCAGACCGACAATGAATGGCGCACCGTGAAAAGCGAACGCCGCCTGTATCTGCGCTACGAGATGTCGCGTCAGGAACGGGACGACTGATCGGGATTTTCCATCGCCTCGCCATACTCGCCGCGCCGTGCCGCCCGGTTGCACCGGGCGCGGTAGAGGAGCGCCTTCTGTGCCGCCGCCGCGTGAGCATCGTCGCCGCGCCAGATCTCCAACGCCGGTTGCTGGATCGCGCGAGAGAATGAAAACGTCACCGCCCAGGGAAGCCGCCCTCGGAACCGGACGTTCATGGCGTTCAAGCGGGCGGACGCGAGTTGCGCCGGTTGCCCGCCCGATAGGAACGCGATCCCCGGAACAGCGGCGGGCACCGTACGTAACAGAGTGCGTACCGTCACGTCCGCGACCGCTTCCGCCGACTCCTGATCGGGCGCGTCCAGACCGGGCAACACCATGTTGGGCTTCAGGAGCATTTCTTCGAGCGAGACGCCCTGTCGGGACAGCTGATCGAACACGGCTTCCAGCACCTCCTGCGTCGCTTCGCGGCACCGCTTCAGCGAATGGTCACCCTCCATCAACACCTCCGGCTCGACAACGGGCACCAGTCCCGCCTCCTGGCACAGGGCGGCGTACCGCGCCAGCGTGTGCGCGTTGATCTCGATGCCTGTCCGGGTCGGGATGCCGTCGCCGAGGGCGATCACCGCCCGCCACTTCGCGAAACGGGCGCCCATGCCTCTATACTCCGCCAGACGGTCGCGCAGTTTATCCAGCCCCTCAGTCACCTTTTCGCCGGGATGTCCGGCCAGATCTGTCGCGCCCGCGTCCACCTTGATGCCGGGAACGATCCCTGCGTCTGCGAGTACTTCGGCGAACGGTCTGCCGTCGTTCGTCTTCTGGCGGATCGTCTCGTCGTATAGGATCGCGCCGCTGATGGACTCCGCGAGTCCCGGCGCGGTGACGATCATATCCCGGTACGCCCGCCGCCTCTCCTCGGTCTGGGGAATCCCCAACTCGGCGAACCGCTTGTCGCAAGTCGGGTTGCTTTCGTCCATCGCCAGCAGGCCCTTGTCGTCGGCGACGAGTTCGCGGGCGGTGTCGGCGAGCGGGGTTTGCATTTTCATAGAAAGGTTCGCTCCGGTTCCGGGCCGAACGTAGTCGCGCCCACATTTCTTGTTGCCGTTTGTCATGGCTCCTAAACGTTCCTTTGCCCGCTGACCGTAAACGAAGGCAGACTGCCCGTTTTCGTTTCGATTATCCGTAGAGCCGTTTTACGGACACTTCCACGGGTCCGAATACGCTGTCACAGGAGCGGCACATGAATGAAGACTTTTCTTCGGGACTTCTGTCGATATAAAGCGGGTCGTTCGTGCCGCAAACGGGACAATTCACGCCCTCGCGCAACCACGCGCGGCACACTTTGTTGTGGGCCGTCGGCTTATGCAAACGGGCGTCTTCTGACACCTTTGCTCGCTCTCGGTGACGTTCGACTAGATCCCACTTCGCTTCCCAATCCACGGCCTCGATAACCGATTGCCCTGTCGGCACTGCCACCCGAAGATGTGGTATTACGGCGTCCACGGCTCGTTGCTCGACAGGGTGCTGACCTGCGGTTCGCCACCCTATCTCAAGCCAGTCTTCCCATTCGCCGAGCAGCCCCCGAATGTCCGAGCCGGTTTCTGCCAGCAGAACCGAAATCTGTGAGACGTCCGAAGACGGATTCACTTTCACCAACATCTCGGTCGAGAGGAGCGCCCTGCCCCAGTACGGGTTATCCCGCTCCGCCTCGATCCATATGTTCATATAAGCGTGAGCGAACTCGGCGCAATGTTCCCACCCTCCGTAACAGTCCCAGTGCATGAGGGCGTCGGAGTAGGAAAACAGGGCGTGTTCCTCGGAAAAGAAAACGTCACTTGTGGCGAAAGAGGATTCGTGTCTGTTTATAACGGCTTTGCACAGAGCACAGTCTATGCCTTCATAGCGAACTGCCATATACGTTCCCCTTTGTATACAGAGCGCCGCTCGATACTTAAGGGGGCGACACTTCCATCGAAACCCAGACTGCGGATATAGCCGCAAGCAGAGTGGCGGCGGCACTGAACAGAAACAGTGTGCTAAACAGCACTCTCTGCGAAAGAGACATCAACACCGACACAACACCTATCATGGTTACTGTAACTATCGACAACCGCTTATAGCGATCAGAAATCGACTGCCGTCCGAAACAGGCGATGATGGTAAGGAGGCAGACTAAAACAACGAAGTAAAGAAATCCGAAGTAAAGTATCGCCAGGGCCGGGCTACCGGTGCCGTTCCGGACGAAGGGGGAAATCAGTCCGACGAGGAGATATTGCACAACGGCGGCGAACACGACATCACGTGATACGTCGAGCAGCGACACCCGGTTGTCGAAGTCGGACTGGTAAATCCTGATAGGAAGGCGTCGCGCTGTCAGGGTGGGAAGCGGTGGCGGCTCTTTTTGGTCGTTGCGTGACATGCTTATCCATTCGGCATATTTCCGGTACAGTCGCTCCCATGCGACGGTCACCGTTATTTTTACATGTTGTCGGTCAGGCGTCAACCGCTATTTCCCCGCCTCTGCCCGCGTACGGTATCATAGGGATCATGCGCCCTGTGACCGATAAGAAGCTGACAATCGTCTGTGTGCTTGGCACGCGCCCCGATGCCGTGAAGATGGCCCCCGTTGTGAAAGAGTTCGCGAAGTTTCCCGATCAGGTACGACAGGTCGTGATCTCGACCGGGCAACACCGCGAGATGCTGGAGCAGGTGTTCTCCGTGTTCGAGATGCGCCCCGACCATGACTTAGGACTGATGGTGCCGCGCCAGACGCTGTCCGACCTGACGGCGCGGGCGATCACCGCGCTGACGCCGGTGCTGGAGGCGGAAAAGCCGGACCTGGTTATCGCGCAGGGCGATACGACGACGACTTTTGTTGCGTCGCTGTGCGCGGGCTACGTGCGGGCGCGGTTCGGGCACGTGGAAGCGGGACTGCGCACCGACGATAAGTGGGACCCGTTTCCGGAGGAGATGAACCGGCGCATGACGACGCGCCTCGCCGACCTGCACTTCGCGCCGACCGGTTTAGCCGCGCAGAATTTGCTCAGCGAGGGCGTGCCGCCCGCGACCGTGCGCGTGACCGGGAACACCGTGGTCGACGCCCTGCTTTCCGTCGCCGCGCGGGACTATCGGTTTACGGACCCGGCGCTCGCCGCAGCCGTCGCCAAGCCGGGGCGGTTGATTTTAGTGACCGCGCACCGGCGCGAAAACTGGGGCGAGCCGATGGCGGACGTGTGCCGCGCCGTATTGCGCATCCTGGAAACGTTCCCCGACACGCATGTCGTTCTGCCGATGCACCTGAACCCGGCGGTGCGCGAGGTGAT
>JACMMA010000150.1 GCA_014379275.1 Armatimonadota bacterium
CAGCCGACCACGGTGTATATGACGAACCATTATAAAAAGGCGGACGGGAAGCATGAGGGCAAGGGCGATAAGTTCGTCGGTCCCGACTACACGGCGGGGTTTCACACTTACGCAGTCGACTGGCAACCGAACGAAATCGTCTGGTACGTCGACGGCGTGGAGCGGTACCGCACCAGGGAGAACGTTCCCGCGGTCCCGATGTACATCCTCGCAAATCTTGCAGTCGGCGGCGACTGGCCCGGAAACCCCGACGCGACGACAACGTTTCCGTCATACATGGACATCGACTACATCCGCGTTTATCAGAAGTAGGTTTATAGAAGCCGGGGACGGCGACCCGGTCCGTTCTGCAAAGTTGCCAGCACCTGCGCAACCTGTCCGTCGTCTCGCATCGCCACGACAGGTTGCCACGTGATTTCCTGTAGCAGACGTGCGGCGGCTTCCAGTCCCTCTTCTTCTGGGTCATAGCCTAACATCGCGTGTTGGTCCGGGGCCACGGTAAGCAGGTAACATACGCAGGTTCCCGCCGAATACGGTTCCGAGAAAAGAGGGCGCAGAACCGTTGCATCCGTGCCGGTTTCCTCCCGCACCACGGCCTGCTCCGGCGTTTCGCCCACCTCCACGCCCCGCCCGGTAATGTCCAGTAGGTGCGTTCGGCGTCGCGGTGTCGGACCATCAGGACATGGTCATCGCGCAAGATCGCCGCGCATACTCGGGTTCGTCCTTCGGTCGTCGGATTTCCCACAAAGCCTGATCTGGAACCCCGCCCCGTGTTTCTCCCTCCCTCTGGGTATCCCGAGGGAGGGATAAACACGGGGCGGGGTTCCGGCGCGAATCTTGCCCAAAAAAAGAACCGGCGCGTCATCACACCGGTCCCTTTTAGGGGTCTATAAAGATCCCACGTGGCTCACGTCGGGCGGCGGATCATCTGCTTGAGCTCGGTACTATTTCCTGCGGCGTTGAGCGCGTCTTCTTCCGAGATGATGCCCGCCTTGTAGTATTTCGTCAGGCACTGGTTCATGGTCTGCATGCCCCAGAAACCGCCCTCCTGGATCGCCGAGTAGATATTGCCAGCACGTCCCTCTTCCACCAGCTTCGCGATCGTCGGTGTCGCGATCATGATCTCGACCGCCGCGACCCGTCCTTCGGCATCCACCCGTGGCAGTAGTTTCTGCGCGACGATCCCGCGTAGCGAGTTCGAAAGGCGCAGACAGAGCGTGTTCCGCTCATGCGGCGGGAAGATGTT
This sequence comes from Armatimonadota bacterium, assembly GCA_014379275.1. Classification (GTDB taxonomy): domain Bacteria; phylum Armatimonadota; class Armatimonadia; order Armatimonadales; family Armatimonadaceae; genus JACMIU01. The sequence continues at coordinate 1,247 of JACMMA010000150.1, forward strand.
CATGATACGGTCGAGGGTTTCCGACGCGGACGAGGTGTGCAGGGTCGAGAAGACAAGGTGACCGGTTTCCGCCGCCTGCAAGCCGACGTTCAGGGTTTCGATGTCGCGCATTTCCCCGATCAGGATCACGTCCGGGTTCTGCCGCACGACATATTTCAGGGCGTCGGTGAACGAGTCGGTGTCGATCCCGATCTCGCGTTGAGAAACGATGCTCGATTTATCGGGGTGGACGAACTCGATCGGGTCCTCGATGGTGACGATGTTGGCGCGTCGCTCCTCGTTGATCTTGTTCACCATCGCGGCGAGGGTGGTGGATTTGCCGGAACCGGTCGGACCGGTGACCAGCACCAGCCCCTGTCGGTGGCGGGTCAACTCGCCTAGAACGGGCGGAAGTCCCAGTTGTTCGAGGGAGTAGATCTTGAGCGGGACCAGCCGACAGACGAGACCCATCGAGCCTTTTTGTTGGAAAACGTTGCAACGGACCCGGGTGACCCCCTCCAGTTCGAAGGCGAGGTCCATTTCGTGCCGATGCTCGAATCGCCCGATCTGTTCATGACTCATCACCGAGTAAGCCAGCTTGCGGGTGTCGTCTGCGGTCAGCTTCCCGTATCCGGAATCGGTAATGACCTGGATACGTCCGTGGATGCGCATCGCCGGCGGACTGCCTTCCTTGATGAATAAGTCGGAGGCTTTTTTCTCGAATGCGAGACGAATCAAATCCCGTAAATCCGCCATAGGGTCTGCTATTCCTTCCCGATAGAACTGTGTTTGTAGAACGCTCAATCGTTTGACTGGTTACGGGTGAGCAAAACCCGAACCGGTGAATGGGTGCATTGTACCGCAAAAACTACGGGCGCGTCACGAGCCGCGAAGTCAATGCGTAGATGACCAGTGCCACCCCGGTCGCTACTAGGGCGATCAGAACGATGCCCACGACGCGGCGTGCTTGACCGTTATCGGCTACCGGCTTCGCGACGACCGTGGTTTTTGGTGATGCCGTCGCGTATTGCGAAAGACCGAACGAGGCCGGCGCTGGCTCCGGTTTCTTGATATTCGCCACGGCGGCGACCGTTCCCTGCGCGGCGGACGCCGAAAATGCGATCCGCGTGCTTTCGAACGACACCGGGCCACGATAGGCAAAGTCGGTCCCGGTAAAGCAAACCAGATTGATGCGCCGAACATCGCCGAACGCCCGCAAAAACGGGTCCCAATTTATCGAGCCGTCGTCCGCGTAGATCGTCCCTGTGGTTTCGAACGACGCCGCCGAAAGCTTTCCTTTCGGGGTCTGGTCGTCGCGCAGGGGGTTCGGCACGGCAGGGGCGTCGGAGAACTTGCGGTTCGTCGCCTTCCATTTCGTCAGCGCGAGCAATCGGTCGATCCGCCCCTGCGCCACGGCTTTGGGCACCCGCTTCGGGTACACGGACGACACGGCGTAAGTCCCGGTCGGTAAAGGAAGCACGACGATCTGCACGTCGGGTTGGGTATTCGGTGTGGGTTGCCCGGTGACCCCCGAAATCGGTGCCGTAGATTCCGGCACGCTATCGGTCTGACTTGCCACGGGAGAAGCGAAAAGGAAGAACGCCGACGCGAGAAGTGACGCGGCACGCGCTACGATCCTGACTGAAACTGTCCCCGGCAAAATCGGTGTTCGCATGTTTTAGTTTAACCCGCTTTCGCCAGTTTTGCCCGTTCGCGCTTAAAACGCTGGCCCACCGGGGAACAACAAGCTCAAGGAGAAAACAGCATGGACGACAAAAACAGCGGCGGTGCTATCGGTACGGGCGCGATTAATGGCGCAAACCCGGTGACGGGTGGGACCTTTGGTGGTACGGACGGCATCGGCACGGGCAACACCAACACCGGCGATCCCGACACGGCAACGATCCCGACCGGAATGCACGGCGGTGGGATGGGCAGCGGCGCGGGATTAGACGTTGACGATTTGCAGGACTCCGAGCACGACGGCGGTACGGTGGCGACTTCCGGGCGTGGGGACGGTGCGGGTACGGGGAACTATGGCGACAGCACGCCCGCTGATACGGACAACGAACAATCCGGCGTGGTCGGCGAAAAGAACGGGGTTACAGCGGCGGGCGGGATATAGCGCGCCAAAACGAAAACGCCTATACGTGGGGCGGGGCACGATTCGTGTCTCGCCCGGTAACTTTTATCGGTGATTTGTGTCATTGTTATCGGAATACCACAAACTACAAGCGCAAATGTTGTGCCGTCCGAGACGGCGACCCTGCCCGCAACGTACGACACCGGCGAAGCGCGTGTCGAGGAACCACAAAGCATGGTCCCGCCTGTGGTCGCCCACGACCCGAACGCCCCTATATCGGCGGCGGATCTTGTGCGGCCGGCCCAGAGCGCGTTGCTGGAACTGCTCCGCAGGGAACCAGCACTGGGTTTCACGCTCGCCTATCTGTTCCTCGCCGCCGTTGGCATCACTTATGACTTCTGGTTTTTCTTGTTCTTCGGCGTGAACGTTCTCAACTACGCCGACTTTAGCGACTTTCTCCTTGCCGCCGTCCGAGAACCGCTGGTGATGGCGTTCACCGTGCTTTCCGCTGTGTGTATACTGTTGCTCTAGGAGATCAACTATCGCGCCCGGACTCGCTTCCCAAGCTACGACCGCGTTTGTCGAAATCCGTGGATAGGAAGAGGGCCGGTGGCACCATTTATCTCTGTACGCGTACATGGTTTTAGCAATAGTCGCCTACTTCGGCGGAATTTTCACCCCATTGTATGCGCAGTACCGTGCCGAGCAGATACAAGCAGGGCGAACGAGGAAAGCCATGGTGCGTCTGAGTCCCGAATCGCCCGCGACCGCCCCACGGGAATCACACATCATCGGGACGACGAGCCAGTTCGTATTCCTTTATGACGCTCCGACACGCAAGACGCGGATCATCCCGTTCGACAATGTTGCGGAAATTTCGTTTACGAACAAAGTAGGGCAGCGGAAAGTGCGACAGTTACCCCGGTAGCCCCCTGAAACTGCCGCACGGCGGCAATAGCAAAGTTTGATCGACCGGGTTTAGAACACCCGCTCCAGAGTTAGCACGAAGCCGGGCAGTTCCGGGTCCGCGGAAACAGTCGCGGGATCGGGGAGTGTTTCCGCCGCCGTGCCGGGTCGGTAGACGTACACCGTGCGGTTCTTGCGGTCGATCAACCAGCCAAGGCGCACGCTGTTCGTTTTGTATTCTTCCATCTTCGCCCGCATTCGCGGCAAACGATCCGACGGGGACATGACCTCGACCACAAAATCCGGCGCGACGGGCGCGTGAAGTTCGCGTTCGCTGAGCGGCAGGACATCGTAGCGTGACTTCTCGACGTAAGCGACATCAGGCGCACGGATCGCACCGTTCGGAAACTTGAACCCCGACGACGCATCGAAGACATATCCCGGCTCGCCGTGCATTCGATTCCAGAGCGCAAGTTCTACGAGCACATAGCCGTTAGCTTTTCCAGTCTCGCTGCCCGACGGCGGCATTAGTCGCACCTCCCCGTCTGCATTGCGCTCGAAGCGTAATGTTGTGTCCGCGTTCGCGACACAGAACTCGAAGAACGCCCGGTCGTCGGGCAGAGTGAACGTCGGGAACGGCACGGTTCGCGTTTCGCCCCATTCCGTCACCTGTAGAAATAGTTCCGGTGCTTCGGTGGTTTCCATGATGTTATTCTACCCGACGCCATACGAAGCACCGATTCGGTGATAGCAGTACCGCGGTTGTCACGGCACATACGACGTTTCGCCCGCCGGCTTGCCTGCCGCCTCGTCGGTAGCGGGCGTGGCGCGATACAGGGCGAGCGCCCGTTCGCGCTGAACCTTGTGATCCACGATGGGGCGCGGGTAGTCGCGCCCCAATACGCACCCGACGGCTTCCTGCTCCCGCTCCGATAGTTCCCACGGCTTGTGGACATACTTCGCCGGGATACGCTTGAGTTCGGGGCACCACTGCTTCACATAGGAACCGTCCGCGTCGAACTTTTCTCCCTGTGAGGTCGGGTTGAAGATGCGGAAGAACGGTTGCGCGTCGGTGCCCGTGCCCGCCGCCCACTGCCACCCGCCGTTATTAGAGGCTTGGTCGCCGTCCACGAGACGTTGCATAAAAACTTCCTCCCCGCGTCGCCAGTCGCAGAGCAGGTCCTTGCACAAAAATGATGCCGAGATCATTCGCGCCCGGTTATGCATCCACCCCTGCGCGTTCATCTGCCGCGACGCCGCGTCGATGATCGGATAGCCGGTCTTGCCGTCGCGCCACGCCGCGAAAAGCGCGTCGTCGTTCTCCCATGAGATGCCGTCATAGACTGGCTTGAACGCGCCGCCCTGCACATGCGGGAAGTGGAACAGGATCTGATAATAAAAGTCACGCCACGCGAGTTCCGACAGGAACGTATTCGCGCTGACGGCGATACTGGCCGACAAGGCGTCGCGCCGGGTGCGCACGGCGTCGAATATCTGGCGCGGCGAGATCACCCCGGAGCGCAAATACGCCGACAGCCGCGACGTACCCTCGTGCGCCGGGTAATCGCGCTCGGTACCGTAATCCCCCAGACAAGCTTCCACAAACTTGTCGAGCCACTTCGCGCCCTCCATTTCGCCGCCTTTGACCAATACCCCCGGAGCCTCGCCGCCATATGCCTCGGACACGCCGACGCTCGCGGGTAGTTCGGGTATCGCCTCACTGTGCAAATTATCGGGCAGAACGATGCGCTTCGGGGCAGGCAACGGGGCGTCCATCGCTTGTTCAAACCAGACTCGCTTGTATGGCGTGAACACTGTGTAGACCGTGCCCGCCTTGGTCATCACCTCGCCGGGTTCGGTGAGCAGATGGTCGTCGGTTTCGGTGACGGTTACACCGCGTTCTTTCATCGCCGCCGAAATCGTTTTGTCCCGCTCGCGTCCGTAGGGTTCGTACTCGCGCCCGAAAAACAGCGCGGTCGCGCCGGTCTCGTGGACGAGTCGCTCCAACTCCTCCAGCGGCTTGCCGTGCCGGATAATCAATCGCCCGCCGATCTTGCGCAGTTCGTCGTCCAGGGATCGGAGCGATTCGAACAAAAAGCGGGCGCGGACCGGGGCGGTCGTTTGGTGCGTCAGGATCGTCGGGTCAAGAACGAACACGGGGACCACGGTTTCGGCGGATTTCACGGCTTCGGTGAGCGCGTGGTTATCCCGCACCCGGACCCCGCGCCGGAACCAGACGAGGGCGGTTTTATGAGCGGATTGCATGAGGGTAGAGTACCCGGTTTCTGTCGGCTGTTATCCCCGCCACTAAAGAAAGCCCACTGTCTTGTTGCGTCCGCCTTCCGATTATCGCGGCAGTGTGATTTCGCCGTTGCTCGCACTCCCACGAACTATCTCGCGGAGCGATTCGAGGTGCACCGAGCCGGAAGCACGCGGAAGAATTGCCCACACTTCGGCATACAGAGTTGCTGGCGCGTCCTCGATCATCAGGAAACGGAGACCGGGGGTGGAGTCCTGCCCGAAATTGAGTGAGGTAAGAAGAACACCCCGTCCCGCCGTGACCAGAGCCGAACAGTTCTGCCCAGCCTCACGTTGGTAGATCTTCGGTGACCACCCCGCCCCCATACAGGCGGCTACGACCCGTTCGAAGTAGTTGGGGTAGTCAGTCCGCGCATGCAGAATGAACGTTTCATCCGCAAGCTCGGAAAAATGAACCGGACCGGTTGCGGCGAGGCGGTGATTTTCCGGCACCATTATCTGTAGCGCCTCCCGGTGCAGTAGTAGGGAGTCAAAACCGCTGGAGTCTGCGGGTTCGTCATTAAACGCCATGTCCACGTGCGCGCCACTCAAGGCTTCCCGTTGCGCTTCGCCAGTCAGTTGGACCAGGTCTACGCCCACGTCATGCTCCCGCTCCCTGAGCCGCGACACTATTTGCGGCAATATAGTCTGGAGCGCGAGCGGGGTATACGCGATCCGCAACTGCCCCGATTGCCGCCGGACCGCCGCCCCGACAGTTTCCATCGCCGTTTCCGCCCGTGCGAGCACCGCCTTCGCCTCCGCGACGAATACCTCGCCGGTTGTCGTCAAATCAACCCGCCGCGTCGTGCGCTCGAATAGCTTCGCTCCGACGATCCGTTCGACTTCGGAAAGAAGCCGTGTGAGGGGTGGTTGTGACATGTGCAAACGGGCGGCGGCACGTCCAAAGTTTCGCTCATCGGCGAGCATCACGATACAGCGTAGATGACGCAACTCGATTTCATTCATGAGTTGATGGTATCAATCGTGTACTGAAAAAGCAAAAATAGAGAAGCTACGCTTGTGGTATTTATTCCTGAATGGGAAAGAAGGCATGGACACGATGGGGAAAACTACGATTTCACGTCGCGCGTTAGTCACGGTATTCGGCGGCAGTGCCCTGATAAATGGGGCGGTGCTTCGCGCGGAGGCAAAGGAAAAAATGATTAGAAATCAAGGGCTAGAAACGGCTTCCGGGGTCGCGCCGGATTATGATGCGATTATTGTGGGGGGTAGCTACGCCGGATTATCCGCCGCAATACAGTTGGCGCGCGCCCGGCGACGGATTCTCGTTATTGATGCGGGTAAACCGCGTAACCGGTTCGCCCGCGCGTCTCACGGCTTCTTCGGGCAGGATGGGCAATCGCCCAAAGAGATGATCGAAAGGGCGCGCAAACAGGTTCTGGCGTACCCGACGGTGCGGTTTGAGCAAGCGGAAGCGACGCGAGCGACACGGGAAGGGGACGGCTTCCGGGTCACTTTTGGGGACAACCGTGTGGCGCGTGCGCGACGGCTCGTCCTGGCAACGGGCGTGAAAGATGACCTCCCCGCGATTCCGGGAATGAAGGAGCTTTGGGGGACCGGGGTGGCGCACTGCCCGTATTGCCACGGCTATGAAGTCGCGGGGCGAAAGATTGCCATACTCAGCGGTAAGGAACTGGGAGTGCATCAGGCACTACTTCTGCGGGACTGGAGCGACGACGTAACGCTGTTAATCAACGGCGCGGGGGAGTTGGGGTCGGAGGATAGCGAACGCCTCCAGGCACGTCGGGTCAAGATCGAGACGGTTCCGGTGTCACGCCTGATTGCCAACGGAAGCGAATTAGAAGCGGTCGAATTTGCGGATGGGAAACGACTACCATTCGGCGCGATGTTTATCGCGACGCGTTATTCGTTAGCCAGCCCGCTCGCCGAGCAGTTGGGTTGCGAGATAGAACAGGGAGCCTTCGGACCGACGGTTAAGACCGATGACTTCAAGAAGAGTAGCGTTCCCGGCGTGTATGTCGCCGGGGACGCCGGTCGCGCCATGCACAGCGCGACCCTGGCTTCCGCCGACGGGGTTTTGGCAGGAGTCGGGGCGCACCAGTCGTTGATTTTTGCGAAATAGGTCGGTTGAAGGACTACGCAAGACGGAACTTACACCCGCCGACGCGGCGGCAGCTATCGCGAAGGAAAAATTTACTGTGAAAAACCAAGAACCGACCGTTGTTTTCGACCAGAAGATGGCGTCCTCCTACGACGAGCGATGGGCGAAACTGGCACCGACGCGCGACGCGCTTCATCTGCTCATCCGCCTGATCCTTTCCGATCTTCCCGCCGATGCGCGTATACTCTGCGTCGGCGTGGGGACCGGTTCGGAACTGATCTACCTCGCCGAGGCATTTACGGCGTGGCATTTCACCGCCGTGGATCCCGCGACCGCGATGCTCGACATCTGTAGGCAACGGGCGGAGGCGTCCGGCATCGCATCCCGTTGCACTTTCCATGATGGCTACCTCGATTCCTTGCCCGCGACCGACTCGTTCGATGCGGCGACGTGCCTTCTGGTTTCTCAATTCATTTTGCAACGGGAGGAACGGCGCGAATTTTTCCGGGAGATCGCTTCGCGGCTCCGCATCGGGGGGTATCTGATCAACGCCGACATCACGTCCGACACGTCTACCCCCGCTTTTCAGGGGCTCCTCGCGGTCTGGCTACAAATGATGCGGTATACCGGCGTGCCGGAGGAGTCCCTCGCAAAAATCCCTGCCACGTTAGGTCGCGATGTCACGGTATTGCCGCGACACGAAATCGAGGCGATCATTGCGGCGGGAGGATTCGAGCCGCCCGTGCTGTTCTCCCAAAGCTTACTGATTCACTCCTGGTACTCGCGGCGAATGGCGACGGATTAACGGTTCCCGGTGGTCGGCGAAATCGGGGACTCACAGCGCCAAAGTCGCCGTAACCACCGGCGGCACCCCGTGTTGCTCGCCGACCACGAACCCGAGCTTCTCGCAGACGCGGCGCATGGCACCGTTTTCGGCGAGAATGTCGGCGACCACGCGGGCGAGACCTTCCGCCCCGGCGACCTGAATCAATTGCTTGAGAAGCGCGGTCCCTAAACCCCGGTACTGATATTCGTCCGACACCAGTAGCGTGAAACGGGCTTCGGAATCCGTGGATACCGTGACGCCGTGCGCTTTCGAGAGCCGCGCCACGGCGACGATACGCTCGGCGGTGTCCAGCGCGATCAGCGTGATCTCGCGGTCGTAGTCCGTCCCGGCGATACGGGCGAGCCGTTCGTGCGCGGTGCGCGTGTCGAGCGCGAGCGGTTCGAAATAGCGCAGTGCCACCGTGTGATCGGAAAGCGTCTGGTGGAACGCGACCAGACGCGGCTCGTCGTCGGCGCGGATCGGGCGGACCGGGATCGTCATGCCGTCCTTGAGCGACAGCGACGCCGCGTACTGCGCCGGGTACGGGCGGATCGCGGGTCGGGCTACGGTCTCGCTTTTGTCGTACAACACGACGCGGGCGTCGAGGGCGATCATCTTTTCGTGGTCGACGAGGAGCGGGTTCAGGTCCATCTCCTTGATGCGCGGGTTTTCGGTGATCAGAGCGGCGAACCGGACAAGGATCGTTTCGAGTGCCGCCATGTCCACCGGCGGGCGACCGCGCACCCCAAGTAGCGCGGTGTAGATCTTCGTGCGCTCCATCATGCGCCGGGCGAGCGTGGTCGTTAGCGGCGGCAACGCGAGCGAGCGATCCCCGAATACTTCGACTAACTGCCCGCCGGTCCCAAACAGCAGAACCGGACCGAACTGCGGGTCGGGCGACGCGCCCAGGATCAATTCATAGCCCGACAGTTTCACCATCGGCTGCACCGTCACACCCTCGAACTCGCTCGCCGCATGCCCGGCGTGCGCGACGCCCGCCCCAATCGCCGCGAACGCATCGTGCACGGCATCGGCGTCTTTCAAATTCAACTGGACGCCGTTGACGTCGGTCTTATGCGTGATCGTGCGCGAGTTGATCTTCAGCACCACCGGGAAGCCGAACGATTCCGCCTCCCGCACGGCGTCGTCGGGCGTGGCGGCAACCCGCGTTTCCACGGTCGGAATGCCATACGCGGTCAGTAGTTGCTTCGATTCATACTCGGTAAGCAGGGTGCGGTTCTCGGCCAGTACCGCGTCGAATAGTTTTTCTGCCGCCGTGTTCGCGCCCGCCGGGGATTCGCCTTTCGTCCCTGCCGGGGTCTCGTACAGCGATTGAAGATTGTCGGCGTACCGCCACAGGTAGTTAAACACCCGCGCGGCTTCGTCGGGGTACGCGAACGTCGGGATGCCTGCCTCGGACAGAATCTGCTCTCCCGCCGCGACCGTGACGCCGCCCATCCACGACGCCAGCACTGGCTTTCCGAGACTCGTCGCGTACTGGCTGAGCAGTTTCGCGGTCTCGGTCGGTGCCGTCATCGCCTGCGGCGTCAGTACCACGAGAAGCCCGTCGCTGGTTTCATCGTCGGCTGCCGTAGCGAGTGTTTTCGCATAGCGTTCCGCCCCTGCATCGCCGAGAACATCCACCGGGTTATTGTGCGACCAGTGCGTCGGCAGGAAACCGTTCAGCGCGGACATCGTTTCGTCCGAGATCGGCGCGAGTTCGCCGCCGCCGCTGATCAGAGCGTCGGTCGCAAGGACACCGGGGCCGCCCGCGTTGGTGACAATCGTCAACCGTTTCCCTTTCGGGCGGGGTTGTTTCGCCAATGCCTCGGTCAGTGCGTACACGTCAGCGATAGAATCCACGCGTAATACGCCGACGCGGTCGAACGCGACATCCAACACGTCATCCGAACCCGTCAAGGAACCGGTGTGCGACGCCGCCGCCTTCGCCCCGACATCGGTGCGCCCGGCTTTGATCACCAGAATCGGCTTAGTGAGCGCGACTTCCCGCGCCGCGGAAAGGAAGCCCCGTGCATCGCCCACCGTTTCCATATAAATCACAATGCTCGTGGTGTTGGGATCGTCACCGAGGTAGTCTAACAGGTCGCCCCAACCGACATCCAGCATTGAGCCGAGC
>JACMMA010000838.1 GCA_014379275.1 Armatimonadota bacterium
AACGGGCTGGAATCGTCCAGCACCGCCGCACGTCTCCCCTGGCTGGTACAGGCCGTAGAAACGTACCGGGGTCCGCTCCTTCCCCGGTTCGACCACGGCTGGGTCGAACCGGCGCGGCGGGGAGCGGCGGAGCGGTTTTTACAGGCGACGGAACAGCTGACAGCGCAACTCGGCCAAACCGGCGAGCACGACCGCGCGGTAACCTACGCGCGCCGCGCGGTCGAGATGAATGCCCGAAGCGAAGACGCCCACTGCCTACTTCTGCGCGTCCTCGTGCGGGCGAACCGACTCCCGGAAATGCGGCAACGCTACCGGGAATTGGAGCGGATGCTGGAGGATAACTATGGCAGTGTCCCATCCGCCGCCACCCGGTTATTCGAGGACGCGGCGCGGCGGGGCGAGGGGGGGACGACCATTCTGCCGGCCGCGCGGTCGCAACAGACGGGTTCGGACACTGTTTCTGGGAAAACATCCCCTCCTTCGGGCACGGTCACTTTTCTCGCCACGGACATCGAAGGATCGACCGCACTCCTGCACCGGGTCGGGAATGCCGCTTACGAGACCGTGCGCGAGCGACACCACGCGCTACTGCGCCAGGAGTTCCAAACACACGGAGGCTACGAATTCAAGGAAGTGGGCGATGGTTTCTGGGTGGCTTTCGAGAACCCGCGCGAAGCACTCCATTGCGCCATCGCCTGTCAGAGAGCGTTGGCGACCGAACCCTGGTCCGATGCCACGGGCCGGATCGCGGTACGGATGGCGGTGCATGTCGCCGCCGTAGAGGAGAAAGAGGGCGACTACCGCGGGTTGGGCGTCCACGAAGCCTCGCGGCAGATGAGCGCGGCGCACGGTGGTCAAATACTCCTGTCGGAAGCCGCGACAATACTGCTACGCCGCGAGCGTCTTTCGGACATTGAGTTCAAAGATTTAGGGATGTTCCGGTTGCGCGACGCGCCCGCGCCGGAGCACCTGTTTCAAGCGATCTATCCTGGCATGCCGACGAGAGAGTTCGCGGACCCGAACGCCCCCCACCCGTGCATGCCGAATATCCCCGTGCCCATGACGCGGTTCGTCGGGCGGGAAGCCGAGCAGGAGCGATTGGCGCAGTTATTGCTGGAGCCGGGAACGCGCCTGGTGACGCTTACCGGAATGGGGGGAGCCGGTAAGACTCGCCTGGTGATCGAGGTCGCCCGCCGTCTGGTCGGCCATTTCGCCGGGGCGGCCTGGTTCGTGCCGCTCGCCGACCTGTCGGACGCCCGGCGCATCGCCGAGAATATCCTGACCGGCCTTTGCATCCCCCCGTCGCCCGACGAAGAAGCGATGGATAACGTCGTACGCAGATTATCCGCGCAACCCTCTTTACTGGTGCTGGATAACTTCGAGCAACTGGTCGAGGACGGCGCGCTTCTGGTCCACGAGTTGCTGGAGCGTGTCCCGACGCTGACCTGCCTGGTCACCTCGCGCCAGCTTCTGGGCATCTCCGCCGAGCGCGAGTTCGAGGTGCTATGCCTGCCGACGCCGAAGGCGGGCATTCGCGAGGCGGAACAGGTCGGCGGCAATGTCAGCGTGCAACTGTTCGTGGACCGCGCCCAGCGCCGTCGCCCCGACTTCCAACTGACAAGAAGCAACGCCGCCGCGATCGCGGAACTGTGCGAGCGGCTGGAGGGGGTGCCGTTATCCATCGAACTTGCCGCCGCCTGGGTGAAAATGCTCGCGCCCGCGCAACTGCTGACACAACTCAAGAACATCCTGAGGAGCAACGAGCGCGACGTACCGGAGCGGCATCGCTCGCTCAACGCCGTGATGGACGGCAGCTACCGCCTCCTTTCCCTGGAGCAACAAAAAAACTTCGCCCGGCTCTCGGTGTTTCGCGGCGGATGGACGGTCGAGGCGGCGGCGGAAATCTGCGAAGACCCCTCCGCCCTGTACTCCCTCGCGCAGTTACGTGACTCGTCGCTGATCCTCGCCGAAGAGAACGAAACAGACGGCACGCGCTACCGCATGCTGGAAACCCTGCGCGAATACGCCGAAGAACGGCTCGGTGAGCAGCAACAGGAGGAAGCCGCCCGCCGACGGCACCACGACTTTTTCGTTCGATTAGCCCACACGGCGGATACGGAGTTGAAGGGCGAGGATCAGGCAGCATGGTGTCGGAAACTGGACGCGGAATTTCCAAACCTCCAGACGGCGATGGCATACTCGGACGACCACGGCCGCCTGCAGGTCGCCAGCGACCTGCAACGGTACTGGATCATCCACGGCCACTTGAACGAAGGACGCGAATTGTTGGAAGGCGTGCTTTCCCGCGGCGGGGATGCCATCCCCGCCGCGCTATACGCCAGGGCGGTCAACACAGCCGGGGTTCTCGCTTGGTCGGCGGGGGATTTCGCGGTCGCCCGCGTACATCTGGACACCGGTCTACAGTTATGCCGGGAAACAGGAAATAGGCGAGGGACAGCCCTCGCCTTGAACAACCGCGCCAACCTCGCCAGCCAGCAAGGGAATTTCGTCGATGCGCAAAAATATTATGAAGAGAGTCTTTCATTATGGAAGGAAATGGGAGAAATAGCTCCTATTGCGATCACCCTGAGCAACTTGGGTGGGGTTGTTAGCGAACAGGGCGATCACGAGAGTGCGCAGGGATATTTGATGGAATCACTCCGCGCTCAGGAATCGCTCGGTGACCACTTCTTGCGTGCCAACACTCTACAGAATATAGGAGATATAAAGATGGAGTGCGGTGACTTCCCGGCATCGGTAATGTATCTCAGTGAATGCTTAAAGATCCGACTCAATTTATATGACATGAAGGGTGCTGCCATGGTAGTGAGAATCCTTGCCAGCGTTTTCTATAGCACGAAAAATTTAGCCGAGTCTGTTGTGCTGTTTGCCATTACAGAGTCTTTACTTACGTCATCGCAAGTAACCTTACTGCCTTCCCAAGTAACAAAGGACGAAAAAGTTCTCTCATCAATTTTCGATATGCTGTCATGGGATGCCTATAACGACGCATGGTCCCATGGCAGTAATATGCCGTTAGACCAGCTCGAAAAGTATGTGACTATGATCACAACTAGTTCCAAGCTAAATAGTACGGTGCCATCGCTACTCGAATCTACAGCGCGAAAAGGTGATCGAACTTGACGAAGCCGTCACGACTGATTATAATGCGCTAAAATAGGAGGGTTTCATTAAGTGCGCATTGCAAAAAAAATCGTCGTCCTTATCTCTATACTTGGTCTGTTACTCGTCATCGTAACCGGAATTCGCTCCACCGATAAACAGTCTGTGGCAAGCAAAAAAGTTTCATACATATCAGGGGCGGCGCACGCCCAGACACATAGCGGCGGTAAGCAAGAACAAACGAAAAGTAAGTTGACCTCCGATACCGCACTCATCGAGGAAATCAAACCGGATTTCGATACGGTTCAATCCGGTGAAAATTTTTTTTACATAGTCAAACTAAAGATTCACGACCACCGTCCGACAATTCCTGTCCCCTTCGTGTTCACGATTCGACCGATCTCAGCGGATGGGAGTATCAAAAAAGAGATTGTAAAAAAAGATGAACTTTTCCCTGACGGCGTTGAGAAAAAAGAATTCGAGCAAGAAACCAAATGTATCGGAAATTCCAAAGGCGGCTTGCCCCCTGGTATGTACCTCCTTACGGTTTCGCAACTCAAAGGAGCCGTGTCTAAATTCGCAGTGATCAGAGTTGTTTCTGCGGAAGTAAGCGTAGCCGCGGATGATTTGGACCCCCGCACCAGCCCAGCATACACTCCTATAAGCAGAGCTCTCTTCCCACCACGGCGTCGTTTAGGTGTTGCCGTGTCAGGCTATGATCCCCAAATATTAACTGTCAAAGCCGGAGATGAATATAAGTTCGAGGTCGAGACTGCGAACGTCAATCTGCAAGATCCACTTCTTTACAATACTAAAGTGAAGTGCCGACTCTTGGCTAAAGACGTCCCTGGAATGATGACCAACGAAGAGGTAGATAAGTGGGTAGAGAAGGAGCCAATCAAGCGGAAGGCACTAGTAACACCCTATACCCGTTTCGCCACAAAGAAAGGTGACAAAGAAACCGACTCCGATAAGTTTCTAAAGCCGGGCATATATCTCCTACAAACTTGTCGGCAAGTAGACAAGAACGGCAAAGAAAACCCCGATACTGCATCTGTGGAGGTAACCCTGATCGTTGAGTAGGCACATCTCACGAAGAAGTCCGCGCTGTCTCCTCTAGACAGCGCGGACTTCTTTGGCAAGTGCATTGTTAGATTTTTGAGAGAGACTTACGCGAGACCGGTTGGTTTTAGTTTGTGCAATCGGTTAGCATGATAGATAGAATAGTTCTTGCGCCGCAGGAGAAACCGAGGGGAGAAAGGACAATGTATTATGAAACGGTCGAGGGATACGTCGACGTAGGGACGGACCGCCGAGAGCATCGGTGCCGAAATTGACCTGCTGGAACGCCAGTGTCCGCCCTGGATTTGCGCCACTGAGGCGGAGTTGCCTATAATGATGTTCTCCCTGTCCCCCGTGTCGGCGGGTGCGATGGAAGAGGCGCTGTTCCGCAAGATAGGGAAATTGATCGCTTCTTTCGAGACGCCGCACCCGAAAGAGATCTGACATTCCGATCCTCCGTAGCCAGTGCCACTGCCGCCGGCTGGCTACGGAGGATCGGGAACAGGCATTATCCGGGTTGCCCTAGTTCCAGAATGAGGAACGGCATTTGGCCCAGCATTGGTGCCACGGTTGCGACGGTGGCTGTTCGGGTCGTCTGGGAGGACATCAGAAGTGTCGCCAGCAGGAAAAGCGCGATGAGCGCATGATTAAAATGTCGAGTTTTCATTGAATGTTTAACCTCACTTGCTGTCATTCATGACGATGTACAGTTTTTTCAGATCCTTGTCCTGGACCTTATGAAGTAGGGCGACGATCTTTTCCGCCGACGCGTTCGGGTGGTCGGTGTGCAAAGCGTTCAGGAGTGCCGTCTCCGCTTCGTGGTATTTCCCCGCTTTAGTGAGCGCGATTATCAAGTTCACCACGCGGGCAGGCGTCGGGTAGAGCATCGCCTCACGGGCGTGAAGCATCGCTTTATCGAGGTGCGATTGCGTCTGCCGGTGACTGCGTTCCCAGAGAGCGACATAGTAGTCGCTCAGGTTTGTTTTGATGAGAGCCGCGAAGTCGCCTTCTGCCGTCAGGGAGATTTCTTCGAGTTCCTGCGCCGCTTGCTTCAGCTTTCCTTCCCGGTAATGCACCGCACTCGCCTGCACCTTTGCCATAACGAATGTTGGCTCATAATAGTAAACCGTGTGTAGCAGATCCAACACCTTCTGGGAGCTTTCACCCGATTTGAAAGCATTTAAGGCATCCTGCCAGACTGCTAAGGCGGTAGGCGAATCGGGAACCCGTCCGGTCCCCCACACATCCATGTGTCGCACCTGATCGCGTTGGCTCGGCGTTGCCCCCTCCCCGCGGACCATTTCATTTTTTTCGGCAACAGCATGAATAGCGGCAGGCTCCGCTTCGCCTTTCGGCATGTCATCCGAGCGATCCATCCAGGTTCCGAACAGAAGGGAGAAACGCTCTTCCTGTTCCTGAAATTCTTTGAGTTTCTTTTTTGCTACCATCAGTGCTACCCGCCCCTTCGGCGTGCCTATGACCCCTCCCTGCTGCCGTGTCTGTAACGCCTGTGCTTGCTTAGGTGGCAGTATACTGCGCGCCAGGGCGTCATCGATAAGCCGCGCTAACGCCTGACGCTCGGCACGCACCTTGCCTGACAACTGATTATTTTTGGCATCCAGATCGATCGGGGCGACCTTTTCAGGGTTGAGCGGAGCGGTGTACGTCACTCCTCGATTCAGCTTCGTCGCGATTGCCAGGAGGTCAGTCACTGGATTCATAAAAACTGTCGCGATTTCGTCCCGGGTCAATGGTCCGACGAGGGGAGACCGACCGTCCCAACCGAGACGAATATGTGCCTCTTTCGCCATACGTTGGGTTGCCGCTTCCAGGTGATCCAGCAAAGATTCATTCTTTGCGTTAGAGGCTGGATGCGTTTGCGACGCATAAATTCGTGAATACGCCGCGACAAACCATGCCTTGAAGGCGACCATGGCGGTTTGAGCGAGCACTTCTTTTGTTGTCGAGTCTTCAAAAGGCATTCGTCTATCCCGGTACCGAACGGTTCACGCCGATACATTGTCATTAACGCCTGAAGCGTAAGCTAATTTTTCAAATCCGGTGTTCAGCATAAGCCGCTGTTTCAAAAAAGGTTGCGCCACCTTACGGTTTTCACGTTAGTAACGGATCGGAACGAGACACTGTGACTGGAAGGAAACACGTATTTCGAGCCGAACCCCGAAACTGGAGAGATGGGAATCGAAAAGGTAGACAAGATGAACAACGATCAAGCAGAGATGAATGAGGCACAGACTGGGCTGTCTGACGAAAGTACGGACGCAGAAACACAAAGACGGGAACACCCACTCTGGCTGTCTGCCGATGAGGCGGATGTGCTTCTGACGATGTGCTCCCTGTCACCGGTTTCGGCAGGTGAGCTGGAAGATGCCTTGTTTCGAAAGATAGGAAATTTGCTTGCCTCTTTCGAAACCCCACGCCCGAAGGATTTGTGAAACGACGCGGGTATGGTGGACATGCGGGCGGTGCTGAACACGTTCCCGGCGAAGATAGCCCGACATCGGTCAACCTTTTGTTTGCCCCCGTGCCGTTTGCCGCGCATAATAGGGGCATGGACGCCAGCCGGTTTATCGAGCGCATCAAGCGACACCCCGAGTATAAGGGGCAGATTGTGCATGCGGAAACGCTCGCCGAACGCGGCGCGGAGTACGGCACGTTAGACGCGCCGTTGCCGAAGGGCTTGACCGACGCGCTTTCCGCGCAGGGCATCAGCGGGCTGTATCGCCACCAGGCGGAGGCGATCGATCTCGCCCGCTCCGGCTTCCACTGGATCATTACGACCCCGACGGCGTCGGGAAAATCACTGTGCTACAACGCGCCGGTGCTGGAAACGCTGACCGACGAGCCGTACGCCCGTGCCCTGTATCTGTTCCCGACCAAGGCACTCGCCCAGGATCAGCGCGGCAAGATCGACGCTCTGAAACTACCCGGCATCACGGCGGCGACCTACGACGGCGACACGCCTAAAGAGGAACGCGGCTGGGTCAAGCGAATGGGCCGGGTCGTGATCACCAACCCCGACATGCTTCATATGGGCATCCTCCCGTACCACACCGGCTGGGGGACGTTCTTCCGCAACCTGCGCTACGTCGTGATCGACGAGGCGCATATTTACCGCGGGGTCTTCGGGGCGCATGTCGCGAACATATTGCGCCGTCTGCGCCGGATCGCGGAACACTACGGGGCGTCGCCGCAGTTTTTCGCGTGTTCGGCGACGATAGCGAACCCCGGCGAACTGTTCACGAAACTGACCGGGCTGACCGCCGAGGCGATTTCCGGGACCGGCGCGCCGACCGGCAAAAAACAGTTCGTATTTTGGAATCCGCCGATCATCGACGCCGCGACCGGGACGCGCCGGTCCACGAACGCCGAAGCGACCACGCTGTTCACGACGCTTGTCGGCGACAACGTGCGCACCATCGCGTTCACCCGCGCCCGCAAGACCGCCGAACTGCTCCTGTCGTACAGCCGCGCCGCGCTGGAGCGTACCACGAAGCCCGAAACGGCGAAGCGTATCCTGTCGTACCGCGCCGGGTACACGCCGGAGCAACGCCGCGAGATCGAACGTCGACTTTTTAGCGGCGAACTGCTCGGCGTCACCGCGACGAACGCGCTGGAGTTGGGTGTCGATATCGGCGGCGTGGACGCGTGCGTGATGACCGGCTACCCCGGCACCGTAGCGTCGACGTGGCAACAGGCCGGGCGTGCCGGGCGCGGCAAGGACGGCTCGCTCGCCGTGCTGATCGCCGCCGACAATCCGCTCGATCAGTTCCTGATGCGCCGCCCGGACTACTTCTTCGGCAAAGCGCACGAACATGCGGCACTCGACCAAACCAACCGGCACATCCTGGGCGGACACCTGCTCTGTGCCGCTTATGAACGCCCCTTGGATGACGCCGATCTGGCCCTTTTCGGCGGCGAGAAAGCGCGTTCGGTCGCCAACCGGCTTTGCGAGGACGAGGCGTTATCCGCGCGGGGCGACCGCTTCGTGTATGCCGGGCAGGTGTACCCGGCGAGTCTGGTCAACATCCGGTCGGCGTCGGGGAACCAGTACACGATCCTGGACGCCAGCCGGGGCAACAAAGTCATCGGTAGCGAGGATGAGGGCAAGGTATTCGAGACACTACACCCCGGCGCGGTGTATCTGCACATGGGCGAAACGTTCCTGGTCGAGGACCTGGACACCACGAATTTCCGCGCCCACGTCCGCCCGGCGTCCGCCGGGTACTTCACGGAAACGCGCTCCGAATCGTTCACCGAGATCCGCCGCGTCGTCGCGACGAAAGAGTGGGGCGAAACCGTCGCCTACTTCGGCGAAGTCACCGTCACGTCGCAAGTGGTCGGCTTCCGTCAGAAGCAACTCTACTCCGACGAAGTCCTGGGCAACTTCGATCTGGATCTGCCGGAACAGCGTTTCGAAACCGAAGCCGTCTGGTACCCGATCCCGATGGAGTTAGTGACGCGGTTAGAAGCGAACGGCTTGGACCTGTCGGG
>JACMMA010000151.1 GCA_014379275.1 Armatimonadota bacterium
CGATGTGACCGCCGGGCGTAACAGTCTCAGCGTCGCCCTGAACTCGCTACGCCAGCAGTTCGAACCGATGCCCACGCCCGGTAGCGGTCCGCTGGGCGACTTCCTTATCGCCGACCGCAGCACCGTGCGTCTGTGCGCGGGTGCTCTTTCCAGCGATGTCATGGATTTCGAGGCGGCGTCTATTCCCGCTAAAAACTCGGAACCGTTAATAGAGGATTGGCTACAAGCAGAGCGACTTTACCGGGGCGAACTACTGCCCGGCTATTTCGACGACTGGGTCGTCGCCGAACGGGAGCGGATCGCGGCACTCTATCTTCAGGTTTTGCACCACCTGACGGCGGCGTTTCTGGCACGAGGCGACCGCAGCAGTGCGGTACAGTATCTTCATCGCGCGGCGGCAGCCGCTCCTTTTGACGACGAAACGAATCGCCTGATGGCATTTCTAACGCCTGATGAGAGGATGCCTACCTCCCGCGTACCGGCGGCAGAAATGGGATCCGGCTCGCCGCCCCCGTCGCCCCTGGTATTGACAGCGTCCGCACAGTCGTCTCCACTTCCCCCGCCCCGAAAAGCGAACAGTAACCTTCCCGTCCAGTTCAACCGTTTCTTCGGACGCGAGGAAGAACTTCGGAGTATCGAGGCGGCACTGGGCGGCGACGGAGGAACGCGGTTGCTGACTCTGACCGGAACCGGTGGCGCGGGTAAGACCCGGCTTTCCATCGAGTCCGCCGCCCGTCTCGGGACGGCTTTCTCCGGCGGAACCTACTTCGTGGCACTGGCGGACCTGTCTACGCCCGTGCATCTCGGCAACGCGATCCGGGACGCGATGGGGCTTTCCCGCGCCGCGCCGACATTGCCACTCGCGCAGGTCGTCGCCGCACTGGAGCAACGGGAGCCGTGTCTTCTGGTGCTGGACAACCTGGAACACCTGATACGGCGCGGTCCGGTAGACGACAGCGGCATCGCCGCCGCCGTTCGCACCCTTTTGAGCGAAACCACCACGACGGTGATCCTCGCCACTTCGCGGCAACTTCTCGGTTTGCCCGGTGAGCGGGAACTGCCCATAGCACCACTGCCGTTGCCCACCGCCGCCGATGACACCGTCGAGGAACTGCTCCGTTACCCTGCCGTGCAACTCTTCGTCAACCGCGCACAGATGCGCCGCGTGGACTTCCGCCTGACCGTAAAGAATGGTCCGGCGGTGACCGGGCTGTGCGCCCGGCTCGAAGGGGTGCCGCTCGCTATCGAACTCGCCGCGAGTTGGGCGAAGTTGCTCACCCCCGCGCAGATGCTGGAGCGTTTGGACGATGGGTTCGCGTTTCTGGAGAGTCGCCACCCCGCCGTACCGGAACGGCACCGCAGTCTGTGGGCAGCCGCCGCCTGGAGTTATGTCCTGCTCACGCCGGAGGTGCGGCGATTCTTCGCCCGGCTTTCCGTGTTTCGCGGCGGGTGTACGCCGGAAGCCGCGACCGCCGTCTGTGGCGACGACGGGGAAGACTTGTCCCCGGAAACTGCCCTGGAATATCTCGGTCGCCTGTACGACGCATCGCTACTCGTGACGGAGGAAGCCCGCGTCGGACCTGAACAACAGATGCGCCTGGGGCTTCGGGAGCCGATCCGCGACTTCGCGGGCGGACAACTTACCCCGGAAGAACACGTGGCGATGCAACGCCGCCACGCCACGTATTTCCTTCGCCTCGCCGAAGACGCGGAAAAACAACTGACCGGACCGGAGCAACAACGCTGGTTCGATCTTCTCGAATCCGAGAAAGACAATATACGCGCCGTCCTAACGCGTCATACGGGGGATGAGATCGGGTTGCGTATCGCGGGTGCGCTCGCACGCTTCTGGACGATTCGCGGCTACTTCCGTGAGGGGGCGGATTGGCTACATCAGATATTGGAGGCACCGGAAAATCGTACCGCCTCGCCCGCCCGGACGAAGGCTTTGCACAGCGCGGGAACGGTGGCTTACCATCGTACCGACCTCGTTGCGGCGGTCGCCTACTTTCGGGAGAGTTTGCGGATGGCGCGTGAAGCCGGTGACGCCGCCAGTGCGGGCAAAACTATTCTGAATATCGGCAATGTCGCCTACCGTCGGGGGGATTTCCCAGAGGCTCAGGCGTGCTATGAGGAGACACTGACTATCCACCGGGCGCGGGGCGATGATTGGGGGGTCGCGTCCGCGCTGGGGAGTCTCGGCAACGTGGCACAGGGCACAGGAGATTATGCGGCGGCACGCGCTTTTCAGGAACAGAGCCTCGCCCTTTCCCGCGCCCTCGGCGACACACGGATGACCGCATACACCTTGCACAATCTGGGTAACCTCGCCGGATTGGAAGGTGACCCGGAGCGTGCCCGACTCTTCTACGAGGAAGCCCTGCCCAGAGAGCGTGCACTGGGGGACCGACGCGGGGTTGCCGCTTTGCTCACCAGTCTGGCAAATCTCGCGCTACAATCGGGTGATTTCGGAGCGGCGAGGTGCCAATTAGCGGAAGCGATCTCGCTGATCCGTGACGTGGAAGATCGTCTCGGTATGCTCCTGGCACTCGACGGCGTAGCCTGGTATGCGCAAATGGCGGGAAGCGGCAACGAGCGTGCCGTAGTGTTTTGGGCGGCATCCCAGACCGGGCGGGCGGAACTTGTTTCCCCGCGCTCGCCCGGCGAAGAAGCGCAATTCAGTCACCTGCAAGAAACAGCGCGGCAATCGCTCCCGCCGAAAATATTCGCGGCGGCATGGGCGCGGGGTGATTCGCTTTCTCTGGATGCCGCCATCCTGCTGGCACAGGTGGAAGTCGCCCCGGACACGACGCCTCCCGCGTGACGCCGAATATATTCCCTGTGCAAAAAGTCGCCCGATAAAAATCGGGCGACTTTTTGTTTGTAAGGGTGGTGTAAGAGTGGGTGCGTATACTGCTATCGTTTCGTCCGTTCGTAAAACCAACTACGTTCTCGTTTGAAGAACAGTTTCCCCGAAGCTGACACAATCCTGCCGAGGGGACACTTCTGACCAAGGAAGGTACCATCATGAATTTTCTCAAGGAGTCTCTGTGTTTTCTCGCAATCGCCGCCATCGTGACGACAGTTGCCCCGCCCGCCGCCGCCCAGGCGATGAACCGCGTCTACGGTAGCGTGGATGTGTTGCAACGGTATGCCGGCGTGACCCGATCTTACAATAACGACCGATTCGACCGGTATTTTCCCGGCACACTTAGCGGCGGAATAAGCGACAGTTTTTTCCATGTCTACTCGGCGGCGGGACCGGGTTACGCGAAAACGAACACGTATGCCGAGTACCAGAAGCCGTCCAACAATTTAGGTAGCGCGGATGACTTTACCATCCTGGATGCATCCGGGCTTGCCGAGTTCACTCTGACTGATGTCGTCTTGAGTGGCGCACCCGGTTCCCTGATCACCACCTCGATGAACGTGCATGTCACCGGATTTCGGGATCTCGTAACGATAGCAAACCCCGTCACCCTCACCCCGAGCGTGTTCAGTGCTGCGACCGTAGCGATGGCGATTGTTATCAACGACCACAACAAGAATATCGGCGACGGATATAACCAACTCGAAAGCATCAACGGGGGAGCCCCGACGATGCTCGGTTCGGGACTACTCGCGGCGTTCGACGGGGATGACGTGGTGACAACGGGTCTGTTCACGGTAGAGGCGAACGTCCCCTTCCGTCTCACGATGAGAATCGAATCGGTGTCACGGGCGGGCTTCTCCGGCGACAGTAGCGGCATCGCCTACGCAATCAGTGACTTCGGGCGGACGCTCACTTTTGCCTCGGACCGCCCCGTGTTCAACGATCTTCCTGTCGGAACGACGGCAAGTTCCGTATCCGCCGGGATCGTGAACAACCAGTTCAGCGGTCTCGTCACGGTGGTCCCGGAGGCGAACACGCTCGCGCTTCTCGGGCTAGCCCTACCGATCTTCGGTGCCGTCATTTTACGCC
>JACMMA010000839.1 GCA_014379275.1 Armatimonadota bacterium
GAGCGGTTCGCCGTTGACAGACAATACGCGGTCCCCGATCAAAAAACCGGCTTCTTCGCCCGCCGTCCCCGGTTCGATCGCGGTGACGATGTTCTTCCGCCGCCGCCGTTCGGCAGTGACCGGCGACAAATGCGGTTCGTGACTTGCAATAGGTAAACTTAACGCCATAACGGGATAGTATACCGCGTTTCAGCTTGGGGGTTCCCGAAAACGATCCGATAGCGGTCCCCGTTTCGCGGCAGTTTGCCCCATCATCGGAACCGTGGAAAAGAGGTATTGTTACCGATCATCCGTCTGCGGCAGGTTGTCCCACCATTTCCGGGCGAGTGCCCCGCCCAGATGCACCACAGACGCCAGCGGAGCCATGAGCAGCGCAGGAATCCCCTCTTCCGTGGTCGGGATGACGCTACCACCACCGCCCAGAGCGTTTGCGATGCACGCGAGGAGCATCATCAGCGGCGCGAAGATCAAACCGAGGAAACTCAACCGCGCCCGCTTCGTGATCCAGCCCGCACGGGCGAAAAGAAACAACAAACCGAGCGCGACCAATGACGGCACGATCAGCGAGCTTCCGTGAAACGCCGCGATGAGCAAACTGATCACAAACACAGCCGGAGGACCCAGAACCGCCGCCAGTAGAATAGGGAGATAGGCTTGCTTTGCGCGGGCCTGAGTCAGTGCGACGGGCGGGGTTTGGATGACCGTCGCGGGCGCAGTCACTGCGACAGCGGCGGTCGTCTGCGGGTGCAGTTCGCCTAAGGCGCGACGCACGGCGTCCGGCGACAGGCCGATTTCGCGCCCGAGCGTTTCGACTTGCGCGGGCGTCAGTGCTTCCGTATCCGGTCGGGATTCGATCTCCGATGCCCGCGCCAGAATCTGCCGAACAGACTCGCTATTATAACGCGGCAATGAGATCGTAGTTTCTTCGTCGCGGAACCTTTGCATAAGTCAATTATACCGTGCGAGCACCTGACACCCGCCCCACGTACGCCACGTGGCCACACGGATAGCCGTCTCACACACCCATTTCCTACCAGCAGGACACGCGACAAGCGAGGGTGGTTACACTACCAGACGCCGGGGTATAAAACCGCACGGAGACACACGGAATGAACGAATGGATTGAGGGGCTGATGAACTATCCGGGGATCGCGTTTCTGATGTTTTTGGAGAACGTCTTCCCGCCGATACCGTCCGAACTGATCATGCCGCTTGCCGGATTCCAGACCGGACAGGGCAAACTGACCCTGTGGGGCGTCATCGCCGCGGGCGCGGTCGGCTCGTTGATCGGGCAACTGCCGTTGTACTATCTGGGCAAAGTCGTCGGCAAGAACAAGATGAAAGCGTGGGCGGACAAACACGGCGAATGGCTTGCCATCTCCGGCGAGGAGATCGAGAACGCCGACAAGTGGTTCAAGAACCACGGCACAAAAGCGGTCTTGTTCGGACGTCTCGTCCCGGCGTCCGCTCTATTGTATCAATCCCAGCGGGCTTCGCGGAAATGAACCTCGCCAAGTTCCTCGCCTACTCCGCCATAGGCACGGCGACCTGGGCGGGACTCCTCGCGTGGCTCGGGTCGTTGCTCGGCAACCGGTACGAACAGATCGAAAAGTACATCGGCCCCGTGACCTACGTCGTGCTCGGCGCGATGCTGATCTGGTTCATCGCGGGCGTGGTCAAGCGCAAGGCGGAAAAGGCGAAGGGCGGAAAAGGGCAGGGGCAGGAGGCGGCGGCATAGCGACTGTTTGGGCGGGGATTTTAATACACCGGTGGAAGCGTCCCGCAGGGAACCCAGGCGCGACGCGTCCACCGGAGGATTAAAATCCCCGCCCCCGACAACGCGCTTTTATCCCGGACC
>JACMMA010000840.1 GCA_014379275.1 Armatimonadota bacterium
CCGTGTTGAGCGACGTCGTTTCCCATCTCGCGCCAGACACCGACCTGGTCCTGGCCGCCAAGGGTATGGAAGCGGAAACCGGACAGTTGCCGTCCGAAGTGGTTTCGAGCCTTGTTGTCTCCTCCGGAAGAAAGGTCATCGCACTGTCCGGTCCGAACCTCGCGAGCGAAGTCGCCAAAGGGATCCCGACCGCCGCCGTCGCCGCGTGTCCCGACGAAACTGCCGCGAAGCGCACCGCGGTGCTGTTTAACTCCCCGACATTTCGCGTGTATACTTCCGCCGACCGCGACGGGGTAGAGATAGGCGGCGCGGTGAAAAACGTGCTCGCCATCGCGGGCGGTGTATCGGATGGGTTGGGGTTCGGCGATAATACGAAGGCGGCACTCCTGACACGGGGACTTGCGGAAATGGCGCGGTTCGGTGTCGCGAGCGGGGCGAAGCGGGACACGTTCTACGGACTCGCGGGCGTCGGGGATCTGATGGCGACGGCCGCGTCGCAGCTTTCCCGCAACTATCGGGTTGGCGAGGCGGTCGCCAAAGGCGAGTCATTGTCCGACGTGTTGATCCGACTCGGCCAGGTCGCGGAAGGGGTCACGACGGCGAAAGCGCTCACGGTGCGGGCGCGGAAGATCGGCGTCGAGATGCCGGTATGCGACGCGGTCGCGCGGCTACTGTTTGAAGGCACATCGCCATTCGCCGAGGTCAACGCCCTGATGACCCGCGCCCCGAAAGAGGAGTGAGCGGGCGCGGTATATTCTCGTTGTCGAGCGTTCGCGTTCGCAACCGATCCCATCCTGGAAAGGATACTCTCATGACGCTGACTATCACACTGGAAAACGAGATCGAGAAGGAGGGCGAATTAGTAATCCGCGCCCCCCATCTCACCGACGACGAGTTCTACGAATTCTGCCAACGTAATCCGCTTCTGCCTATAGAACGCACAAAAGAAAGAGAGATTATCGTCATGGCTCCCGCGGACGCTTTCGGGGACAGTCGCAATAACGAATTCAGTGCGGACCTGACGTTCTGGAACCGATCGCTGACTACGCCAGGCATTGTGTTTGCTTCGTCGGCAGGCTTCACGCTCGCCAACGGCGCCGTACGTTCCCCGGATGCCGCCTGGATTTCCGCCGCGAGCTGGAACGCACTCCCCGCGAACCTGCGCGCGCCGTTCGCCCACATCGCCCCCGACTTCGTGGTCGAGATCATGTCCCCTTCCGACCGACTGAAAAAAGTACAGGACAAAATGCACGAATACCTCGCGAGCGGCGTCAGATTGGGCTGGCTGATCGACCGCACCAACCGCACGGTGTATGTCTATCGCCCGAACACGCCGCTCGAAACGCTGGACGATCCGGCGACCGTTTCCGGCGACCCCGAACTACCGGGACTGACGGTGAACATGGCGCGAGTCCTGCAGGACTCGATCTAGCCGTGGCACTCTATCTGCGGACCGCTGATCTGATCCAACGGGTATACTCGTAGAAGCGACCCGCTCACGAAGGGATTCATCGTAGGAATCTCTTATTCCGCGCGAGCAGATTCAAGAAACCCATCTCCGGTCGTCTTCAATATCAAGGATTCTCCGCGCCATGTCATCACCGCTCTCCCAACCGACCCTGTCGCCGTCCGTAGTACAGCCGCTCGGGCTTTTCGAAGACCATGCCGATGTCGGCCCGGTTCGTCTTCCCGGCTCGTGTACCTATGACGCCGCCCGGCAGGAATACCGGATCACCGGTGCCGGGACGAACATGTGGCTGGCGTACGATGAGTTTCATCTGACATACCGGCGCATGACCGGCGACTTCATTCTTTCCGCGCGTTGCCGATTTCTGGGAGACGGGGTGGACCTGCACCGGAAACTCGGATGGATCGTCCGCGCCGCGTTGACTCCGGACGCCGCCTATGTCAGCGCGGCGGTCCACGGCGGCGACGGGCTGACGTCGCTCCAGTTCCGACGGACACCGGGCGCACTTACGGACGAGGTGCGATCCCCTCTGGTCGGGCCGGATATGATTCAGTTGGAACGTAAGGGCGAAACCTACACCATGTCGGTCGCGCATTTCGGACAGGAGTTTTCTTCCGTTTCCGTCGCCGATATTGCCGGGCTGGGCGACACGGTCTATGTCGGCCTGTTCGTAACTTCGCACAACGCCGATGTGGTCGAAGAGGCGGTGTTCACAAACGTGCGCGTCACGGTCCCGTCTCCCGAAACCCTCGTCCCGTACCGGGAATATCTGGGCAGTTGCCTGGAGATGCTGGACGTGGAAAGCGGTCAGCGCGAGGCGATCTACACGGAGACGGGCTGTTTCGAGGCACCGAACTGGACTCCCGACGGTGCCGCGCTAATCTACAACCGCGCGGGCGGCTTGTACCGCTTCCCGCTGGACACGCGGACACCGGAGCGGATCGACACGGGCGACGCCGAAGGGTTGAACAACGACCACGTGCTTTCGTTCGACGGGACACAGATCGGTATCAGTTACCGCAGTCCCGATCCGGGGCAGGGCGGCAAGTCCATCATCTCGGTTCTTCCCGTGGGCGGCGGCACGCCAAGGCGGGTGACGCCACTCGCGCCCTCGTATCTGCACGGCTGGTCCCCCGACGGCGAAACGTTGCTCTACACCGCCG
Organism: Armatimonadota bacterium; assembly: GCA_014379275.1. Taxonomy (GTDB): domain Bacteria; phylum Armatimonadota; class Armatimonadia; order Armatimonadales; family Armatimonadaceae; genus JACMIU01. Next base: position 2,632 of record JACMMA010000840.1, read on the forward strand.
AGCGCGGCGACGGCAACTACGATATTTATAGCATCCCAACCCAAGGCGGCACCGAAACCAGACTGACTACCGCGCCGGGACTGGATGACGGCTCCGAGTACACCCCGGACGGCAACTTTATCTACTTCAATTCGGAGCGGAGCGGGCGGATGCAGATATGGCGGATGCGACCCGACGGTAGCGCACAGGAGCAGGTGACGGACGACAAGTTCAATAACTGGTTCCCGCACGTCTCCCCCGACGGTAAGCAGATCGCGTTCCTTTCCTACAATGGGGACATCCCCTCGAACCAACATCCATACTACAAGCCGGTCTATCTGCGGCTCATAAACATCGAAGGCGGAACTCCCAAGGTGATCGCCTACACGTACGGCGGTCAGGGCACGATTAACGTGCCTTCCTGGTCACCAGACAGCAAAAAACTGGCATTCGTCAGCAACTCAGGACCGCTCCCTGAGATAGTTTGAGGATTTCTTTTTTGTCCTACCCGGACGGGGCCAACCTTACGTTGGATCGTTGGACCTGCGGTGCTCGGTACTGCTTGGTGGCTCTGTGTCGGTCCTTTCCCGCGAATTTGCCGTCTCTGGTTTTCACACGGCGTGTGAAAACCAGGGCCGGCAAATTCGCGGGAAAACAGCAAGGGCTAAC
>JACMMA010000152.1 GCA_014379275.1 Armatimonadota bacterium
GATCTCCCGTTTTTCACTATCTTCGGTATCGCCGTGACGGAAAGCTGTGCTAAAGAAAAAGGAACAAACCCGGAGTTGCGGATCGGTGAAAGGGAACGTACAATAGCGGCGTTCGGCGCGGGCACAATTTGCGCCGAATCACTCCTGCCGGGGTGGTGGAATGGTATACACAGGGGACTTAAGCGATCACGCTTGCCTTACTCGTTAAGAAAAAGTAAACGAACTTCGTGAATTCGAAAGCGGACTACTCACAATTGCGAGAGATAGTGTCTCAGTGTTTTTCCGTTGCGACGGTTTGTTACAAGCTCGGCTTAAAGCCTGCCGGGGGAAATTACAAAACGGTTCAGCAGAAGATCATTGATTTCGGTATCGATACCAGCCATTTTACGGGGCGTGGTTGGAGCAAGGGCAAAAAGTTTCCGGCATCAGGACGAGGGGCAACTCTCGAAACGTTACTGGTCACAGGTAGCCGCTATCAATCGTACAAGTTAAATGGACGATTGGTGCGGTCGGGCTTGAAGGAGAATCGTTGCGAAATCTGCGGTTTGAATTCCTGGCTTGAAAAGCCTTTGTCATTCGAACTCGACCATATGAATGGCGTTCACACCGATAATCGGCTTTGCAATTTGAGAATATTATGTCCAAATTGTCATAGTCAGACAGATACTTATAGGGCGCGTAACAACATGAGTGCCTCGCTCGAAAGGGCGAGAGTAGAATCTCCCTAACTCAGGGAAGCCTTAACAGACTGCCGACGTGATCGGGCTGTGCTGATGGGAATCCTGAGCCAAGCTTTATGGAAACATGAGGAAGGTGCAGAGACTATACAGGAGAAGCCTACGTTCACTGGAAACGGCGAATATGGTTAAGAGATAGTCCAGACTACAAACGGGCGACCACGATTGCCCGGTAGTGAAAACTATAGTGGTACGAAAATCCCCCGCTCGTGAGAGCTTGCGGGTTCGAGTCCCGCCCTCGGCATACAACTCGGCGCCGGATGACCCCGGTTCATCCGGCGCCGTGCTTTTTCGCGGTACAATAACCGTACGTATGGAAACTTCCCCCGATTCTTCCGGTCCGCGGTTGCGCTGGTGGCAAGAGGATGCCCCGCAACAAACACAGAAATGGTACAGCGAGCCGGCCCTGAATCCGTCAAAAACCGTGTCGCCTTTTGTGTCACCGCAACCGCTTAGCTTCGAGGAAGAACTGGAAGCGGAAGCCCTCCGCCGTGCAGCACTGGAGCGCGACGCCGTAATCCTTGAGGGCAGTTACGAGAATGCGGAGCCACGTACCCGTCGAAATTTTGCCTGGATAGTCGGTCCCGCGTCACTGTTCTACTTCGCTATGGCGGTGGCGACACAAACCTGGTTCCTGGCACTCTTCCCTTTGCTTTTTCTCGCGGAATATCTGATCATTAACGCACTGATGCGGAAAAAATTCGCCGGTAAAAAATCGCAACTGGTAATGTCGTCGCTCGGTCTAACTGTCGATCTGCCCTATTACCGCCTGGGTCCCGTATTCTGGGACGAGATCGCATCGGTCCGGGTCGTCAACTGGGGAATCATGCGATACGTGCGCGTGAAGTTAAAGGATCCTAAAAAAACGCATCAGCGTGCACTGACAATGAAGCCCGGTACGATGGCCTGGATGGCACGTTTCTCTCTCAGCATGACGCATATCGAGATCGTGGATCAATGGTTCCCTGAGTCCGCGCAGGAGATCGCGGCGAAGATTGCCACGTTCGATCCATCGCTCGCCAGCGGGGAGAAATAAACGCCGTGCAAATCCAATTCACCGAGCAAAGTCGACGGGCGATACACTTTGCGCAAATCAAAGCCGCGGAAAGCGGTTCGCACGCCGTGGAACCGGAGCATTTGCTTTTCGCAATTTTGCGCGACGATCATTCACCGGCACATGCCGAACTACGGGCACAAGAATGCAATCCACGGGCTGTCAATGAAGAGTTATCCGCACTTATCATTTCGCAGACGCCCAATGGAAGGCCCGCGAAAGCAGATACGCCCGAGCCGATAGGGTTATCACAGAGCGCCTCAGAAATCCTTCATGCCGCCGCCGAGGTTGCCACCCGGCAGAGGCGACACTTCGTGGGTCCCGAACATGTGTTGATGGCACTCATTCTGAAGCCGACTCCTCTGCTGGCACCGATATGGAGTAAGTACAACGTTTCATCAGATTTATCTTCCACCGACCAGACTCTCCAGCGGCAACAAGCGAATGAGCATGAGCGAGACCATATCGCCACCACCCCTATAGACATGGCACCTACCTTCGAGAATTTCACCGCGGCCGCGAAACAGGCGATCATATTCGCCCAACAAGAGACCGCTCGCTCCGGTTCGAATAAGGTGACACCTCTGTTCCTGCTTTCCGGCGTGTTGCAGGATGAGGAGACCGTGGTCAGCGACGTACTGGAACGTTGCGGCGTCGAGAGGAATGTGTTACGGGAAGCTCTGATAGATCTCCTGCCCACGGGGCGTGATTTCGCCGCTAAGGACATAATGCTCGACTCGAAGGCGGCGGCGGCGATGCGCAAAGCGATGGAAATGTCCATGACACTGGGAGACAGTCACATCGGCACGGAGCATATTTTTTTGGGGTTGATCAATGATCCGGCGGAAGGAGGCAAGCTACTTCGTGCAAACAACGTCGATAAAGCGGCATTTATCGACGCTCTACGAACCACGAAGCGGGCAGAACGCATCATGGAAGCCAGCAAGCAAGATCCCCTGGTTAGGAAGGCGATGTGGCTTGTACTCGTCGCCGCGATACTGGGATGGCTCTGGCTTTCTCGCCAATGACTTCATATTATGCTATCGTGAAAGTGGAACCGTTCGTGCCCTTGACCACCTCAATCCGCGTCGGGAACGCTTCCTTGATCTCCTCGATGTGGGTGATGCACAAAATCAGCGCGAAGTGATCCTGAATCGCTTGCAAAGCATCCGTGATCGCTTCGCGTCCGCGGGGGTCCTGGGTGCCAAATCCTTCGTCCACGATCAAGGTTTGTAGCGGTGCGCCGGCACGACTTGCCAGCACACGGGATAACGCCACCCGGAGCGCGAAATTGACCCGGAACGCCTCGCCGCCGCTGAACATCTCGTACGGTCGCGTTCCCATTTCGTCGGAGATGATGATGTCGAGTGTTTCGATGTTCGCTGCACCCTTGGTCCGGGCTTCGCGCGTCGTGCGGAGTTCCACCTGCATCGCGTCGTTCGACAACTTGGCGAGCAGTTCGTTCGCGTGTGCGACAATATCGGGAAGGGCGTTCTCAATGATGAGTGCCTGAACGCCCTTTTTACCGAACGCCCCGGCGAGTTCGCGGAACAGGTCGCGCTGTTTCCCCGCTTCCAGTAGTTCGGCTTGATAAACGACGCGCTCCTGCTCCTGCTGGCGGCAATATTCCAATTGACTGGTCCACTGCCCGATTTCACGGTCGGCGCGTTGCACCGTCTCGCTAGCGCCGGCAATCAGAACGTCGTACTCTGCTAGCGTTTGTTTTAGCGCGGGCAGTTCGGCGGAATCTGTTCGTGCTTTCGCCACTTGCTGGCGAGCGACAGCGATCTGCCCGACGCGCTTAATCACTTTCGCCTGAAGTTCCGCGATACGCGGCGGCTCGGTTTGCAACACGGCCTGCGCGTTGTTCAAGGCGTCCAGGTCGCGCGGCGCGTTTCTCAGTGCGTTCGCTTCCGCGCGGGCCGCTTCCAGCGGGGCATGTGCGGCCTCGGCTTTCTCCCGCTCGGCGGACAGTTGCGCCAGTTGCTCCTGCTCGGCGACCAGGAAATCACGGTCGCGTAACCGTGCTTCCAACGCGTCCCGCTCAAGAACGGTCCGGGGCAGGAGCTTCACCCGCTCCTCCAATCGAGTAACCTGCTGGGTATAAAGGCGAATCTGTGTATCGTGCTCGGCTTTCGATTGGCGAGATCGGAACAATCCCTCCTGCTCTCCCTTCAGAGCGGCGATCTCCTGCTTGACAGTGTTCGCTTCGCGAACCGTTGCGGCCAGACGGGCATGAATCGTAACACGCTCCGCTTCCGCCTCCGCGATGGCACCGGCACGTTTCGCGGGGGGGAGTGGTTCCCCGCAGTACTCGCAGTTTGACGCCGACGACGATTGCAACGCTTCTAAGCGTTTCACCAGTTGCGCTTCGGCGTGCTTCGCGGCGGCGTTGCGGTCTTTGAGATCCGCCATCCGGTCATCCCATCCCTGACGCACTTGCTCGTTCTGCAGTAGTGCCGCTTCCACATCGCCGAACCTCTGCAGGTCGATTTTCAGTTGCGCGATCCGGGCTTGTAGTTCGGTCAGTGTGGGGACGTCGCGCTCATATTCGTCAATCTGGCATTGTTTCTGGTACCGCTCGTTGGTGAGTTTGCCCTCTTCGGTGCGAATTACCCGCTCTAAATCGCCGCACTTGCGCCCGAGTTCCAGAGCACGATTGAACACCGTTTCCAGTTGACCGATTTCTGCCTGCAATGCCTGCAAACGTCGGTATGCCGCCTCTATTTCGCCGGCGCGATCCATCAACGTCTGTGCCTGCGCAACACGCGGCAGCAGGGCGTCTATCGTCGCCGTGTCCTCCGAATTACGTTCCTCCGCCTCCGCAATCTTCTCCTCCATGTTGCGGGCGCGTTGCTCAAAAATATCCAGCCGTTCAACGTCGATCGCTATCTGGTGTCGCTCCCGTTGTAGACGATCCCGCTCCCCGGACGCGGTCTGCAATTTGCGGGTGGCATCCTCCAGGAGCATTTCGTAGCGGTCGCGGTTTGCCAGTGTCGCGTCAATCCCGGCGAGAGTTCGCGTCAGGTCCGTCTCTTTTTCTTTGGCGCCCTTCTCGCGCTCTTTCGCCATTTCTTCCAAACGGTCGTAGCGCGAGAGATCCAGAATATCGGCGAGCACTTCTTTGCGCTTATTCGGGGTAGATCGTGCGAACTCATCGGCCCGTCCTTGCGCGAGGTACGCCGTCGACAGAAATGTGTCGTAGTCCATGTGGAGTAAGGCGACGATCTTGTCCTGCGTTTCGCGCTGGGTGGTGCCGGAAAGCGGGTGCCACGAGTTGTCCTCGCGGCGGACCTGAAGTTCCCACTGCGAACCGCCTCCGCTCGTCCCCGTCGCCTTACGAGAAATACGCCGGTCTATGCGGTAGCGAGTACCGTCGACCAGAAACTCCAGAATAACGCCGCAACTGTTCGCTCCGAGCCGGATCACGTCCTCTTTGGTTTTGGCGCGACATTCGTCGAACAGCGCCCAGGTGATCGCATCGAGCAGGGCAGTTTTGCCGTTCCCGTTATCACCGGACAAACAGGCGAGGCGCACACCGGCGAGTTCGAGCGGGGGGACGCCTTCGCCATAGGACATGAAGTTTTTCAGTTGCAAACGAACGGGGATCAAACGGATATCTCCTCAACGCAGTCGCGCGACCAGCCCCTATTATAGCACGGTATAATTTTGTCGTCGGACGCGGTTCAGAATCGCATCCCCAGGCCTCCCACGGACGTCTCCCCGGCACTACTCGGCAAACAACCCGTCCCACGACGAAACCCGCAACACCCGTCTGAGAAGCTCGGTCAATTGCGATCCGGGGGCAGTGCCTGAATGCGCGACTGTACCTCCGCGGACGGCTCGCCGAACCGTTCCGTCCCGATCAGAAGGAGAGAACGTTTCTCGCCCTCTTCGATTCCTTGTGAAATGCCTTGCGTCCGCCCTTTTTCGATGGTCGCATTGTATGTCGTCGATTCAAACATCGTTCCGATTCCTTTCAATAAACCGTTCACTACGTCATCCGGATATTTCGTACCGAACAAGTAATACGTGGAAAGCCAATAC
>JACMMA010000841.1 GCA_014379275.1 Armatimonadota bacterium
ACCTGGGGTGCTATTCAGGCGTTAGTCGTCGCGCTTCCCGATTTCGCCGGTGCTGATTGCCCCCCAATCGGCCGTTGATGGTTTACCCCGTAGTCAAAAACCATCAACGGCAGATTCGGGGGAAAACAGCAAGGGCTAACTCGGAAAGCGCGACGACTAACGCATGAATAGCACCGCAGGTAACAACGATGCAACGCCCGGTTGCCCCCGTCCGGGAAGGACAAAAAAAGAAAAAGGGTTTTAGGAACGGAGACGGGTACAGGAAGACGATGAATACGCAAGCAGATATTGCGGACAACTTGAACAGCGAGGCAGACGCGATCATCACCGCGTTCGCGGACGCCCTTGAGAACGGCGGAGCCAGCGTCGCTGACTGGAGCGGGCGTCACCCTCAACTCGGGCGCGACTTCGCCCGCATCGCCGCGCAGAATTTCGGCGGGTGGGCGGGAGGGGCGGATAATGCCACTACCGAGCGACTACAGCGTGTTGCGCAAGGCGTGTTGTTGAAACACAAATCGGCGTACCTGGGGGTCCAGGTGCTAACCTCCCTTGTGGACAAAGAGCGCGGCATCACGGCGGCAAACATCGCGCAGGCGACATCGCTCCCGCTCCCGTTTGTCGCAAAACTCAACCAGCGACTCTTCACCGCGGCATCGATCCCTGCGACACTCGTCGGGCGAGTCGCGGAAGCCATCGGGCGCACAACGGAGGACGTAGTCGCGTTTCTTGCCGGCCCGCCGATGCTCGCCCGTGCCGCCGCATACCGCGCCGATGATGCGCCGGTCGTCGGAGAGCAGGAAGACTTCCGAGCGGCGCTCCTTTCCGACGCATCCGTCTCGCCGGAAGCCAGGGCGACCTATAGCGTGAACGGATAACTGATCGGACGATTTGCGGTTTTCCTCCCGTGTATCAGACGCGGTAAAATGGGATTCAGAAGCGAGGCGAATCAGGTAATGGCAATCACGCAAAAACAGGTGCGGCAATTTCTTCTCATCGGTGGTGGTATTTTCGCGCTGACGATGGCGTTCGGCAGCGGGATGCGGGCGCGGAGTCGCGAACTAAAGCAAACGTATGAGTTGTACAAGGTCTACCGGCAGGAAGCACGCGTCGCGCAACTCGCCGTTCAGGGAGGCGAAGCGCAGATTCACCAATTGGAAGCGCGGCGGCTACTGGATGTCGCACAGAATGACCTGACGCGCGGAGATACGAACGCCGCGGAAGCCACGATTGCAGAACTCGTCACCCGTTTAGAAACGGCGCAGGAGGCGAACGCGGCGACAACGGCGGACCTGACCGGGTTGATAGCCGATATAAAAAATCTTTCCCTTTCCGACAAAACATCCGCGAGATTATCGCTCTCCGGATTCGCTACGGCAATGGACGCGAAGCTGTCGCAATTGGGTGCCCGCCTCGCACCCGATGAACTGTCCACTGTCAAGATCGCGCCTCCCACGGACAACGAAAAACCGACTCTGGGGAATGACCTCACACTGCGGGTCAAGTAGCGCGGCGGTTGCTAAAAAGGAGCGAGTGGTATGAATACAGACCGGGCAAGATCGTGGGCGACGGTTGTCGGTATGATCGCCCTCACTCTCGCGGCGACGGCAGGCCTACGCTACGCCATTTCGCCGAACCGGTCTCCATCTGGCGGCGGAAGAAATCCTGACGCTCTCCCGCCCGGTGTCGGCATCCGTGTCAGCCAGACCGAGTTCACCGGATATGACGACCAGGGGGGACAGACGCGCAAGTCATGGCATGTGCGTGCCGACACCGTGGACTTCAGCTCTGACAGGTCTCGGATGGAAGCGCGTGGCAACGTGGAAGCCGAAATCTTCGATGCGCCGACCGGGAAGCGCCGGGCGCTGATCAGGGCAGTGACGGTGGTGTTTACCCGCAACTCCAAAACCTTGCAAGTGGGTGGGAAGATTGTTTGTCAGGCTCCCGGCTCGAATGACGAAAGTGATCTGCGCGTGGAAGCGGATACGCTCATCTGGAACGTCGGGGCGAAGCAGATCCTTTGTCCGGGTGCGATCGTCGCCGATCTGCCGAACGGCATGGGAGAAACGCGGGGACGCGATCTCACGCTGGATCTGACAAGCCGGGAACTGGTACTCAACAAGTTCCACGGGACGTTCGTCGCCCCCGAGGGGGAGGGGAGCACGCCTCCACCGTTCATCAACCCGCTCAAAGGGCTACCTTTTTAAGTCCGCGACCGGGATACCCGGCCCCGCCGGGAATCGACCTGGCAAAGGCAAGGGCGGCTAGCGCGTCGCCCCGCTAGCCGCCCCGTCACCCCCGCCGGGTTCATTCCCCCCGCCGCCCGCACTCGCTCGCGCTTACTCACGGGTTCGCGCCTACTTGACGAGGTTCGCGCCTACTTGACGAGGTTCGCGACCGGGTGGCTCACCCCGTTGCTCGCCTTGATGTCCTCGCGCAGCACCGGGATCCCGTTCACGTTCACCGTGCCGTCCGGGTTCTTGGAAACCGTCAGCGTGTCCCCCGCCGCCGTCGCCAGCGGGAAGCCCGCGTCCAGCTTCTCCAGGTCCCGCACGTTGTACTTCCCGAACACCACGTGCTTGAGCAGCGACTTCTGGTTCTCCGCCTTGTTCGCCGAAGCGTCCAGAAGCGCCGCCGCGTCCGCCGGCGCCAGCGCCGAAACCGCCGCGTCCGTCGGCGCGAAGCACGTGTACGGCGCGTTCTGCAGGTCCCGAAGCGGCGTCTCCTTCACCTCGTTCTTCTCCGTCACGTCCGTGAACTGCGCGAAGCGCTTCGCCGGGTCGTCGCGCAGCGTGTCCCAGATCGGCTTCTTCTCGTCCCCGCCCACCAGCGGGTCCGGCAGCACCCCCGGCGCCGCCCCCGC
>JACMMA010000842.1 GCA_014379275.1 Armatimonadota bacterium
AGGCGACCGAATTGGCACCGCGCTTCTCGCTGACCGTCGTGCGCGGCGTCCAGGTCGCGCCGTCGCCGCAGTGGCTCCAGAACCGATTGATTGCCGCCGGGATGCGCCCGATCAACAACGTCGTCGACATCACGAACTACGTGCTTCTGGAAACCGGGCAGCCCCTCCACGCGTTCGATCTGGCGACGGTGCCGGACGGCGCGATCGTGGTACGCGCGGCGCGTCCCGGCGAAAAGCTGAAAACCTTAGACGGCGTCGAGCGGGCGTTAGAAGCCGGGATGCTCTGCATCTGCGACAGCGAAAAGCCGGTCGGGGTCGCGGGGGTGATGGGCGGCGCAGCGACCGAAGTCACCGACGCGACGACCGATATTTTGCTGGAATCGGCGCACTTCGACCCGTACTCCGTGCGGCGCACCGCGAAACGGCTCGGACTGCGCACCGAAGCGTCCTACCGATTCGAGCGATATGTGGACCCTTTGCTGGTCCCCGCCGCCGCCGAACGTGCCGTGCGCTTGCTGGTCGAGATCGCGGGCGGGACCGTCGAGGGCGAGCGGCTGGACGTTGTTTCCAAACGGTTCACGCCGCGCCGCGTGGTTGCCCGCGTAGATCGGATTCGGAAACTACTCGGAGCGGACGTGGACCGCGATTCGGCGATCGCCGGACTGGAGCGGCTCGGTATCTCGGTCGAACGCGCGGCGGGCGCGATCGATTGTGTCATTCCGGCGTGGCGACCGGACATCACCCGCGAGGACGACATCGCGGAGGAGGTCGGGCGTATCGCGCTCGGCTACGCGAACCTGCCCGAAACACTCGCCCCGGTACGCTCCGGCGCGGGCGGCGATTCCCCGAAAGGGCGCTTCACGACGTTCGTACGGGAGGCCATGATCCGCGCCGGTTTGCAGGACGTGCACAGCCATTCATTGGTGACCCCGTCGCCGCTCGATCTAGCGGACGCCGCGAAGCGGATGAACATCCGCCTACCGCTGTCGGTGGATCTGGCAACGATGCGAACATCGCTCCTGCCCGGCCTGCTTAAAATCGTCGCGAACGCGTTCGCCGGCGACCTCAAAGACGCCGCCGTTTTCGAAATCGGACCGGTGTATCACCGCGAACTTGACGGCGCATTTCGCGAGCCGCTTCGCATCACCGGCGCGGTCACCGGTTCCGCGATGCCGCAAGCGTGGGCGATAAAAGCCGATGTGTTCCCCGCCGACTTTTACTTCACCAAAGGCGTCGTCGAGGATCTGCTTCGTGCGCTCGGCGTCGCGGATGAGGTGACGTTCACCCCGGCAAATTTACCGAACCTGCACCCCGGACGCACAGCACAGATTGCTCTCGCGGGCGAGAATATCGGTTACGTGGCGGAGCTTTCGGAAATAGTCGTCGAGTCGCATGAACTTCCGCGCCGGGTGTACGTCTTTGACCTGGACGGCGACGCGCTCCTCGCCCGCTGGAGCGGCAACGTCGCATCGCGGTATGCGCCCTTGCCGAAATATCCGTCCGTGACGCGGGATGTGGCACCGGTCTTTGACAAGAGCGTATCGTTCGCGGAGATCGAACGCGTAGCGAAGAGTGCGGCGGGACCGCTTTTGGAACGCTTCAGCCTGACCGACGTCTACGAGGGCGCGAACCTCGGCGAGAGCAAGCGGTCACTGACGTTGCGTTTCACGTTTCGGTCGGCGGTCGGAACGCTCAAGGATGCGGAAGTGGAATCAGCTCTGGCGTCCGTGCGCGATGCGCTGAAGGCGCAGGCGGGGGCAGAGCTGCGCGGATAATACGTTCACACAGCGCCTTGCCCTGGTACATTCCAGTAGGTGTTCGGGTAGAGATATTAACCATGCGGAAACTTACGACATTTATCGCTTTTCTGGCCGTGCTCTCGTCGGTACAGCATTGCGCGTATGCACAGACATCGAAGCCGGTCGGAACCGCGGCTCCGGGAACACCCCTAGTGCCACCGGTGCCGTCCGCATCGTCCGACACGGCCTCATTCTCGGCGCAAGTTGCAGGGCGTGCCGCCGTCGCCGACGCCGTGTATGCGCTTTCGAAGTCGCCATTCTCGATTGCCGCGAAATGGCGCATCGTCACACAAGACGAACGCAACCGCGTTTCGGCGCGAACCGGAACCGAATCGCTGACGGTAAACCCGAAGGCGAATCGCGTCGCGCTTGTTTCGTCCATCGACCCTGCTCCCAACACGCCTCAGACCGTGGTCCGCTTCGTGTCGGACGGCAATGTTCTGCTCGGAACGCGGTTCGTCGCGTCGGCACCCGCCAAAAAGGGCGCGACGCCTCCCGCGCCGACGCGCACCTTTTTCCGTATCCCGATCGAGGGCGACGTGGCGACCGCGACCGAAGCATTGATCCTGGCGAAGGCGGACGATGCGCCGCTGACACGCGTCGCCCGCGAGGCTTTGTTGTCGCCGCTCGAAAACGACGGCTACGGTTGGCGCGGGCGCGGTACGTTCGCAAAGAATACGGACGGCACGGTGACGGAAGTACTACCCGCTGATAACAACGACCGCCGGACCTCGTCTACGGTGCGCCGCTATCGTTTCAACAGCAAAACCCGGTTTCCGCTGTCCATCGAGGAATGGGTGACCAACGCCAATCTGGAGCGAAAAACCACGCGAACCGTGTATCGCCAGGAAACATTCGCCTACGGAGCGTATCCGACCAGGACCGATGTATTCACGACGAAACCGGCGGCGAACTACTCCGAGACGTCGCCGCCGTCCGGAGTGACGCTGCCGGAGGCGCCCGGTCCCGATCAAGCGGATGCGAAATCACGGGCTATTCTTCTGCGGTGGGAGCGCGCCTGGGCAAGAATGACGGCGTATAACGCTCGCGTTTCCGTGTCCTCGCAAACACTCGCGCAAACTCCGGAATCCCGCCCGATCCCGCCGCGCGAAGCGACGCAGGAAGGCACCTTCACGCTGTACTACAAACGTCCCGCGCGCCTATATATCGCGACGGAACCGAACCCGAGGGCGGGCCAAAATGCGGACCAGAATACCGAGGGGCGGAATCGGCGCCGTGCCACGTTCGGCGCTGCGCAGACGGCGGTTAGCGACGGCAAGACGCTCGCAGTATTTGAGGGGAACCGAAAACGTGGCGACATCGGGGTCAACGGTGACGACAGATCGATACGCCAGGCACTACGCCGCGAGGGTTTTGATGACCGCGCCGAAGCCCTGACATGGATATTCGACGGTCCTCAAACCCTGTTCGGGAATGCGGAGTTCGCCGAGTACCGGGGGGCACTTCCTATCCCGGGCGGCACGGCAGAAGCGGTCACGGTGCGCCAAAGCTTCACCCAGGGCGGCGCACGTCGTCAGCGCGGCGGGCGCCGCGGCGGGGTTAGTGCGGTGGTGGAAACGACGATCTACAGTACGATCTACTTCGACGGCGCGACCGGTTTGCCGCTCCGCATCGAGCGGTACGTTACCTCAGACGATCAGGCCGCGATCCAGCGCGACGACCCGCCGAGCCTTTATACCAGCGCGGATTACGGCGCGGTGCGACTGAACGAGGAGTCTTCACCGGGAATTTTCGTTCTGCCAGGGGGATGATTTCGGGGGTGCCTCCCGGACTTGAACCGGCGACCGGATCAGACTGCCGGCCGCCTTGCCACGACCGACGCCCATTCGCCCTCAATGACGATTTCCGCGTCGGTGAATCCGACCCCGGTCAGGTGTTTCGCGACTTGCTCCGCCGACGTACCCGCCAGGATTCCCGAGGAGATCAGTAAACCGCCCGGTTTGGTCGCCCGGAAAAGTTCGGCGGACAGGGCGATGATCACGTGCGCCAAAATATTCGCGACCACGAAGTCATACTCGCCGGTCGGGGGTTCCGCCGCCTCGAAAACGTTCACCCGGTCCGCGACGCCGTTGAGGTCCACGTTCTCTTGCGCGATCCGCACCGCGAGCGGGTCGTTGTCCACCGCCTCGGCGGAGCCCGCGCCCAGCAGGATCGCACCAACCGCGAGGATGCCCGACCCTGTACCGACATCGGCGACTGTCGCGCCGGAGAATATATGCCGCTCCAAGCCCAGCAAGCAAAGCCGGGTAGTGGCATGAAGCCCGGTCCCGAACGCCATGCCGGGATCGATCTGAATCACAACATCGTTCGGCGCGGCTTCGTATGCCTCCCACGTCGGCTTGACCACGAACCGTTCGCCGATCTTTTGCGGCTTGAAATACTGCTTCCAGGCGGTCGCCCAATCCTCCTCGGCGACAAACCGTATCGTGATTTCGTCCGACGAACCGGGGATTTTATGGACGCGCTTCACCTCGTACAAGGCGGCTTTGAGGGCGAGGAGCGTGTTTTCCAGCCGGTCGTCCACGGGAAGATACGCCGTGACTGCGACCGACGAAACCGCGTACCCGGCTGCGCCGACGATCTCGGTCATCACCGCGCCAGTCGCCTCCTGCGCCGCGTCTCCCGACGCCGCGACTTCAATCTCCGCCCACCGTTGCTCTGCCATAGTTCAATGCCCCGTGAAAATGTCTTTCAGCTTGTCGAAGACGCCTTTGTGCTCTTCCACGACCGGAGCGATCTCGCCACCTTTTTCGCCGCGCAACACGGCCAGCTCTTCTAACAGTTTGCGCTCCGCGTCAGAGAGTTTCTTCGGCGTTTGTACCGTCACGGTGACGTGCAGGTCGCCCTTGGCGTTGGTGCGCGAACGGATGTCCGGCATCCCCTGCTTCGCCACGCGGAACTGTGATCCTGTTTGTGTGCCTTCGGGGACCGTGATTGTTTGTGCATCGCCGGAAAGGGTCGGTACCGGAATGGTGTCACCGAGTGCAGCCTGCGTGTAGGAGATCGGCACCTCGGCGTACAGGTCCGCGCCCTCGCGCTCAAACAGCGGGTGCGGCGTGACATCGAAGAAAACGTATAGGTCGCCCGCCCCGCCGCCGTTCGCGCCGGCGTTCCCCTCGCCAGTGAGCGGCATCTGCATCCCGTCCGCAACGCCGACCGGTATCGGAATCGTTACCGATCGCTCGGCGCGAACCCGCCCGCGCCCGGTACAGGTTTTGCACGGCGACTTGACGATTTTTCCGGTGCCGGAGCATTTATCGCACGGTGCCATCGTTTGTACCATGCCGAGAAACGGCACATTCTGGACGCGGCGCACCTGACCGGCGCCGCTACATTGGGTACAGGTTTCCGGCTTGGTGCCCGGTTCCGCCCCGTTCCCCCTGCACGTCCCGCAGGTTTCGACGCGGGGCAATGTCACAGTCTTCTCGCCGCCGCGATACGCGTCATCCAGGGTGATCTGAAGATCGTAGCGGACATCGCCGCCGCGCTCCGGTGCGCCGGGTCGCCGTCCCCCACCGCCGCCTTGATTCATGAACAGGTCGAAAATATCGCCGAAGCCGCCGAACGGATCGCCGCCCGGTCCACCCGGGCCGCCGGAAACGCCCTCGGCACCATACCGGTCGTACCGCGCCCGTTTGTCCGGGTCGGAAAGAACATCGTAGGCGGATTGCACCTCTTTGAACTTCGCTTCCGCCCCCGACTCGTGGTTGACATCCGGGTGATATTGACGGGCGAGTTTTCGGTACGCTTTTTTCAGCGTGTCGGTATCTACGTCCCGCTCGACGCCTAAAATCTCATAAAAATCTGTGTTTGTGGTAGCCATATCTTGCGTGTCTTGCCATCAAGTAATCGGGGAAATGGGCGGAAAACTGGATGATTTTCCCGCCTCCTAAGTTATCACGAATCAAACGCTTTTGCGTTACCGGAAACGGTATAACTGATTACGATACAATAAAAATATAGCGACATGGCGAGGATTAGTTCCCGGCGACGGCGTATGGTTTCCCTATTCATCGCCGCCGCGATTTTTGCTTTAGCGGGAATGGTTTCCGCCGTATTCGTCGGACCGCTACCGATTCGCTTCGGGCTTGCGCCAGATGCCCCTGCGACACTCGCAGCAGATGCGTGGCACAGCGCGAAAAGAGAT
>JACMMA010000843.1 GCA_014379275.1 Armatimonadota bacterium
AAAACAGCACGGGGTCAAGTGTAGCAAGGTTCCCAAGCACCGCAGGTCCAACGATCCAACGTCAGGTTGGCCCCGTCCGGGAGGACAAAGAAAAAGAAATCACAACGACAGCGACATAAAGTTGGCTAAAACACCACCGTCTGCCGACCGGGTACTAAAGCGTGGGTTTCGCCGCGCCAAGTGATCGTGCCACTCGAACCGGCACCGAGTTCGGGGAGCGCGATCATGGCATAGAGCGAGTCGCCGTCGCGCCGGTAGGAGACCGACACCACGCCGCCGCCGGGAACCGGCACCGAACCGTTCGCCGTGGTCAGGTTTCCGAGGTGGGGCGTGATCTGCGTCGATGCCCAACCGTTGCCACTCGGCGTGATACCGAGCACACCCGCGAGAAACTCATAGTTGGGCGACGAACTCCACGCATGGCAGTCCGAGCGCGTCGGTTCCGGCTTCTCCGCCCACGTCGTCAAGCCCAGGGCGAGCATATCGTGCCACGGTTGCAGATGATCCAGATACTGATCGCCCGCGCCCGATGCGATCAGCGCACGTCCCAGGTAGAACCGGAAATAGAACGTTGCCTGGGTTAATGTCGGCGTGTCGAGCGTCCGCGCCATCAACTGTCGGGTTTCCGCCTCTGTTTCGCCCATCCCGGCGAGGATCGCGAGCAGGTTGCCATGCTGGGAGAAGGATGTTTTCTCCGGCGTGTCCGCGATCAGCATCGTGTTGTTCTCCAGGCAACGTTCACGTACCGTGGCGAGTGTTTTTTTCGCCAGTCGCGCGTAGCCGTTTGCCGTCGGCTCATCCGATGCACACAGTTCCGCCGCCGCCTGGAGTGCGAGCACGAGTTGCAGGGCGATGATCGAACTGCCGCCCTCACGTGCGCCCGGCGGGACGCCCATTTGCCAGCCGTCGCACCAGTCCACGAAGTTCCAATCGGGGAGCGGACCGAGAAGATCGTCTTCCAGTAGATGGTCGGTGAACCACTCCAGAACCGAACGGACGCCGGGAAGTAGACTGCGCACGAGCGCTGCCGAACCCGGCACGTGTCGCAGATAATCGTGCACCATGCACACCCACCAGAGCGAGAACGGGGTGATGACTTGCGGCACCCGCGACGGGTAACGGCTCATGGTCAGCCCGAACGCGGCGCGGGAATCGTCGAACTGCATCAAAGCGTTCCGGAAAAGGCGCGGGTCCCCCGTTTCGTACAGCGACGCGAGTGCCTGGATGCGCGTATCCCCGGCATATTGTAACTGCTCGTAATACGGACAGTCCATGAACGTTTCGTGGCTACACAGACGGAGCGTCCGCCAGCCGACTTCGCGGATCTGTGATAGCTCCGGCACCTCTGGCGCATCGAACGTCGCGTTACGATCCCAGGGGTAGCCAGTGTAGACCACGGCGAGGGAGTCGATTAGGAGTGGCGTGTCGGTCGTCGTCACGGTGAGTTCGGCGAACCGAAATGTGCGCCACCAGAGCGTATCGAGCGTCTGGGATGCTTGCGAACCGTCCGGCTTCCAGGTGTCCACATAGCCGCGCAAAACTTTGCCCTCGGTCTCATCCCGATTATTTTTGGCGAACTCGCCCGGCGTCGTGCCGGCTTCCTGCAACGCTTCCGCGTAACCGAGCGTGATCGTACTACCCGCCCCGCCCGAGACCCGAAGCATCGGGAACCCGCATGTGCTCATTCCGTGGTCGAGAAGAAGCGTAAGGGCGCGGTTTGCCGGGACAGTGACCGGCTCTTTCCCGTCCACGTCTGGCGCACCGGACACGGAACGTACCACGCCCAGCGCGACCGGCGTTTCCTCCATCAGTGGCACCGTGCGCGGGACCAGCCACCAGTGCGTCTCGGCGTTCTCGGTTCCGTATGGCGCCGCTCGCTTCAAGGATGCCGCGTTCGACCATCCGCTGTCGTCGAAACCGCCCTGATTCCAATCGGCCGGGTGCCGGGCGGCGTCGAAGAATTCGGAAGGGCCGACGACCGCGTATGCCTGCAAACGGTTCGCGTGCTCCATCGTGAACGAATAAGCATCGTCCACCGCGACACGCCAGCCGTTCGGCGTGTTCGCGTCCGCTTCGGCTTCCGTGCCGCCCTGGACGAGAAAGGCCGGAAAGCCGGACGTCGCTTGCGCGACGGGGGCGTTCTCGCCCGCGAAGAAGTGAACCCGGGCGGAGATGATATTCTCGCCCGCGGTCAGATACGGCGCGATGTCGAATGTTTCATAGCGCCAATGCATCAGGTCGCCGCGCGCCGGTCCGAAACCGACCGAGTTCCCATTGACATACAGGCGGTATCGCTGGTCGGCGGACACATGAATCACGAAACGCTCTGGTTTGACGTTGAACGAAAGGGACTTGCGAAACAGGAGAACCACCCCGGACCCGTTCAGTGCGGCCAGGGCACCCGCGTGCGTTGTCCATTTCGCAGTCCAGACACGCTGCCGCAGGTCCGGCGCGACATGAGAAAGATCATAGCGTGAAAAAGGCATCAAACAATGGTCCTTAGTATGGGGCAATTTTTTGAAACGGAACCAATTCCATGGTTGTCTTGTATTTATACCCGCAAGAGGATGCCCGCGCCGTTCGACGCCGAACCGGTGGCGATGACATTGCGAGATTTTGACGGAACCATTCGGCGGAAAAATGACAGAGATTTTTAACAACAGGAAGAACATCGGTTTACGCGGATCCGGCGCATACAAAGCCGCCAGTGATTTTGAGATAGCACGACGTGTCGGCGGGGGGAAAGTCCTCGATCTACGCTCCGAGCCACAGACAGAGACAGACCGCGCCCTCGCCCACTCCCGGGCACTGCTCGCTCAACTGCGCCGCATGACAGTCCGGGAGTAGGTCATCCGGGGGCGGACGCGATGCCGTGCATCAGGCGGCTACCGCGCATCCCTCCGAGACCCCTTTCTGCCGGCCCATTCCCTGACTATCGGCGTGGTACAATTCTTGCCGTTAGAATTATGCGTCCGTTGTTTGTGCTATCCCTGTCGGGTCGGAGGAGTGATCATTGTGGATTTCTGGCAAGAATTGTTTAGTGGCGACGGTTTTGTGCCGCGGCGCTTCTGTGGTGATTGGAACGGAGGGCTGATATGGCTTCATGTCGTGTCGGATTCCGTCATCTTTCTCGCCTACCTGTGGATCCCTCTTACCATGTTCGTGGCGTTCCGCAGGCAGGGAAATAAGCTCGTCCTTCCGCGCGCGACGTGGCTCCTGATCTCGCTTTACATCGCCTTTATCGCCGCCTGTGGCTTCACCCATTTTTTCGACGCCCTGATGTTCTGGAACCCGGTCTACCGCGCGAACGGCGTGATCCGCGCCCTGACTGCCGTTATCTCGATCTGGACCGCAGCCAGCCTTTCGCGCCTGATTCCCTTGGCCGTCACCGCCCCGATCGCGATAAACGCCCAGCAACGACTCGTCAAGCAACAACAGGACTGGCTGCGCGACATTCTCGACTCGGCGACCGGCGGGGTCCTACGCTTGCGCCCTTCGGCGAGCGACCTACCCGAGCCGATCTCGGAAACGCCTCAGGAAGTTTCTGTCACCACGGCGAAAGGCCTCGGTGTTTTGCGGCGTTCGCTGTTACAACAGGCGACCGAGGCGGGTTTCTCCTCCGAGCGTAAGGGCGATTTCGTTACCGCGACGCACGAGGCGGCGATGAACGCGCTCCGGCATGCCGGCCACGGTACGGTGCGGATCTTCCGGCAGGGAGATACGTTGCAGGTATGGATCGTGGATGCCGGGCAAGGAATCCCTCTCGACAAATTGCCCATCGCGACGCTGAAGCAGGGTTACTCTACTGCCGGGACGGCAGGGCAGGGATGGTTTTTGATGCTATCGAGCGTGGACGCCGCCTATCTTTGTACCGGCCTAACCGGAACCACCATCGTTTTACAGATGAGTCGCACGGTACCCGAGCCGACGATCCCGATCTCCCAATGGGCGGGGGGCGATGTCGCGACACCGATCCCGTTCAACGAACCTGTCCTCGCATGAACCGCGACCGGTTGATCCTCGGCATCGACCTGGGCGGTACGAAGTCCGCCGCGACGCTGCAAACGTCCGGCGGCGAACTGCGGTACCGTGTCGCGACTTCGACCCCGGCACAAGACGGTTCCGACGCGGTGGTCGCCACCCTGATTTCGCTCGCCCGGAACGCGCTACAGGCCGCAAATGACCTCGGAACGGTTTCCGGGTGTGGGATCTCTGTCGGTGCACCCGCCGACGCCGCAAACGGGGTCGTTTACCCGGCACCGAATCTTCCCGGTTGGTCCCCGATCGGCACACCGCTCGCCCGGATCGTCGCGGACGCACTGAACCTGCCGACCTGTCTGGAGAACGATGCCGACGCGACCGCGCTCGCCGAGTGGCGCTTCGGGGCAGGGCGAGGAGCCGAAACGATGGCATTCCTGACGCAGGGCACGGGTATCGGGTCCGGCCTGGTGCTGAACGGCAGACTACATCGCGGCGCGTTCGGAGCGGGCGGCGAAATCGGTCACATATGCGTGGACACGTCGGACGAGGCACGGGTCTGTAGTTGCGGCTTATGCGGATGCCTGGAAGCCTACGCCTCCGGCCCGTCCGTAGTGCGGATCGCGGCGGAGAATGGATACCGCGGCGAGCAAAGCGGGGCGGCCGTAGCGGAGGCGGCGCGAGGCGGCGATGCCGCCGCCCTCGCCGCGTTCGCGCTCGCCGCAGACAAGCTAGGGCGCGGACTCGCCGTTCTCGTCATGCTTCTCAACCCGGAGCGAATCGTCCTGGGCACACTCGCCATACACGCGGGCGACCTGCTCCTTACCGGCACCGAAAGTTCCCTGCGCCGCCACGCCTGGAAACGGCTCACCGAAGACTTGACCGTCGTCCCCGCCCAACTCGGCGACCGGGCGCAGGATTTAGCCGCGCTCTGTGCTTACCTATCCCGCGCCGACGAAAGCAATGGTACAATGTCCCAGTAACGCGGCGAAAGTTTAACTAATACCGTCCGTGCTTATACTAAAAGATTTTTTGAACCGCCAAGACGCCAAGAACGCCAAGGCAAGAGAAGGGTGAGAGTTTTTAGAGTTTTTGTGCTCCGCTCGCCATGGGAACATCGCGTTGAAACCGGCAAACCCCAACTTCAAAACCTCTTTCTCCTCTTGCCTTGGCGTTCTTGGCGTCTTGGCGGTTCAAACAAAGGACATTATTTTATGGAACGTACTTACATCATGGTAAAGCCGGACGGAGTCGAGCGGCGATTGTCGGGCGAGATTATCCGGCGGTTTGAAAATCGCGGTTTGAAATTAGTCGGCTTGAAAATGGTCGTACCGACGCGCGAGGTCGCGGAGAAGCACTACGCCGTCCA
>JACMMA010000153.1 GCA_014379275.1 Armatimonadota bacterium
CTGGGATGGCCGGTTGGCGCGCGGGGTTAGCCCTTGTTGTTTTCCGGCTAATCTGCCGGCTTGGTTTTTACCCGCGTTTAAAAACCTTTGCCGACAGATTCGCGGGAAAACAGCAAGGGCTAACCCGGCTCGCCAAGCGGCTATCGCAGTAACACAGCACCGCAGGTAACAACGATCCAACGTAAGGTTGGCGCCGTCCGCGCAGGACAAAAAAAGAAAAAAAGAAATGCCCGAATCACCATCACAGTTTTTTGTTGTCGGCATCACCCACGTGGACCTCGCATGGAAGCGCGGACGTGCCGAAATGTCCGAGATGATGGAAATCGTCGTCATCCGCCTGCTCGACGCCCTTGAACAAAAACCGGACTTCCGGTATCACATCGAGCAAGCAGCGCACTTCCGCGAACTACAGCGGCGGCGTCCCGACCTTGTTGCGAGGCTACGTCCGTTTATCGAAGCGGGTCGGGTCGAGATCGTCGGGGGCATGGCTTCCACACTGGAATGCAACCTGCCCAACGGCGAATGTTTCGTCCGCAACCAGCAGATCGGGCTGGACTGGGTGCGCGACACCTGGGGCGTCGGGGTCAAAACCGGCTGGCTCGTAGACACGTTTGGTGTCGCGGCGCAAGTCCCGCAAATACTGCGCGGGTTCGGCATCGAGCAGCTGATGGCGAGTCGGTTCGGCGGCACGCACACCCGTGACCTGTTCGTCGCGCACGGCTTGGACGGTAGCCGGGTCACGGTCGCGGGCTGGTCGAGTCAGGCGGGCTATATGCACCCCGAGAACGTCGCGTGGCAGTTTTACAAGGACTGGGACGGCGTCGACCGATGCTTCGCCCTGGCGGACCAGTTGACCGGTCCCGGTCCGTTCCTGGTGCTACCGTATACCGAGAACGAAATGCTGGTCAGCCTGCGCCCGCATCAAATCACACGGGAGCGAAACCTCGAACGAGCCGGTCAAACGTGGTGCACCGCGACACCCGCCGAGTTTTTCGACGCCGTGGCGAAAACCGGGCGGGTACTCCCGGTCGTCGACAGCGACCTGAACCCGGAGTTTACCGGCTGTTTCTCGCTCCGCCACGCGATCCGTCTGGCGAATCGGCGGATGGAAACGCGGCTGTTGGAAGCGGAAAAGTGGGCGGCACTCGCGGGTTTGGAGGGGAGCGCGGCGGCACTGGAAAACGATTGGTGGGAACTCGCCTACGTGCAGTTCCACGACGTGTTCACCGGCTCGCATCCGACCGTGGTTTTCGAGGACGTGATGCGGGTTTTAGATGAGATCGAGCGGTCAGCGGACCGGATGCTGGTGAACGCCTTTGAACAATTCGCGCCGAAGGATGATACTGACCTAGAGGATGCGAGCTCCGTTTCGGCGACGGTGTTCAACGGTCTGCCGTGGCACCGGACCGACACCGTCGAGATCCAGGTCCCGTCCGGATGGGCGGGGATCGCCCGCGTCACCGACCGGGACGGAACCTCCTTGTCCTTCGCGGTCAAAGAAGGGATCGTTGCGGCAGACGATGTCGTGCGCGTCCGGTGCGATGTCCCCGCGACCGGTTACGCAACGATCCAGTTGGAGGCGGGCGCGGCGGAGGAAGCGGTCTGGAACCCAGTCGGAACAGCGGCGGCGATAGAGAATGCGTGGATTCGCGTGGAGTTTGATACGGAGTTCGGCGTCAAACGTCTGGTATGGAAACCGACGGGGGCCGTCCTCCTGGAAAACGCGGGGAGTTGGCTCGTGGCGCAACGCGACGATGGCAACTTCCAGATCGAGAACCCGTCCGGGGCGGAAGTCGGGGCGGCGAGCGGGACGATCCGTTTGGAGGAAGCGTCCTCCCCCCTCGGGCAGACGGTGCGTCTGTCTGGGGAGTTTCCGCCGCTCGATTGGGCGGGCGCACAAAACCACCTTCGCTGGACGGCGGAGTTCTTTCTGCCCGAGGGTTCCCCCGCCGCCCACCTCGCCCTGCACCTGGATTGGAAAGGCGAGGCGACGCGCATCCGCCTGACACTGCCGACCGCGATTGATTCCGCGACCGGGATTTACGAGGTGCCGTTCGGCGTCGCCTGCCGCAAGCCGTATTCGCCGCGCGTCAACGCCAAAGGGGAATGGCCCGCGCACCGGTTCGTCACCCTGGCAGATGCCAGATACGGCGTCGCGCTGATCAACACAGGAGTCGGCGGGGTCGAGGTGAGTGGCGGGACGATCTATACGACGCTGCTCCGCGCCCCGCGCGCGGAGTACGCGGGAATGGTAGCGGACATGACCTCGTCACAGCACGGCACCCACGACTATTCCTTCGCAATCCTGCCGTATGCGGGAATTTGGGTCGAAGCGGGCGTATTGCGTGTCGCGCAGGAAGTCAACAATCCGCTGATAGCGGCGCGGCAAGACGGCACCGTTATCGGGCAATCGTCGGCTTCGTTTCTGAGTCTGGAACCGGCTAACGTGGTCCTTTCCGGGATCAAGTCGGCGGCGGACGGGTCAGGCGATGTGATCGTGCGCGTATACGAAACGGCGGGTCGCGCGACCGAGGCGGTACTGACCGTCTCCGACACATGGGCGGATCGGGGCCGGGTCTGGACCTGTGATCTGCGCGAGAATCGGGGGGAAGGGATAACGAGTACCGCCGCCGATGCGTTGCGTTTCACACTCCAGCCATTTCAAATTCAAACGCTCCGGTTTGGACGAAGTCCACAAGTAAAATAAATATCATCATGAAACCACCTATTTCC
>JACMMA010000844.1 GCA_014379275.1 Armatimonadota bacterium
AAGAAGAAACATCAATGCCCCGACAATCAATGGGAAGCGTTTGAGGTGTCGTCTTTCGCGTGATTTCGGCTTCATCGATCCTATTATAACAGTTCGTAAGAGTCGTTAGCGGTTGACCTTGCGTTCGCCGCTTTGCTATACTGAGCATGCGCGGCGACGACTTGCCGCACAAGTTTTACGCAAGGGACGATTATATCAATGGCTTACGAACCGCAGAAATCAGATAAGTTCACGTTCGGACTCTGGACGATGGGCAACCCCGGACGCGACCCGTTCGGCGACCCGGTGCGCAAAGGGTTTACGCCGGTCGAAATGGCGGAAGCGCTCGGCAAGTTAGGTGCGTACGGTATTAACTACCACGATAACGACTTGGTGCCGTTCGGTACAGGTGCGGCGGAGCAAGATCGTATCGTTGCCGAGTTCAAGAAGGCACTTTCCGATAATGGTCTCGTGGTCCCGATGGCGACGACGAATCTGTTCGGGCATCCCGTTTTCAAAGACGGCGCGTTCACCTCGAACGACTCGCGCGTGCGTGCGTTCGCGCTTCAGAAAGTGATGCGCTCGATGGACCTCGGCTACGAATTGGGGGCACGGATCTACGTTTTCTGGGGTGGACGCGAAGGCGCGGAAGTGGACGCGGGCAAAGACGCTGTGACGGCACTAGCTCGTATGCGCGACGGTATGAACTTCCTGTGTGAATACTCCAAGTCGCAGGGCTACGAATACCAATTCGCGCTCGAAGCGAAGCCGAACGAACCGCGTGGCGATATTTATCTGCCCACTACCGGGGCGATGCTCGGCTTCATCGCCACGTTGCAATATCCGGAAATGATCGGTGTCAATCCGGAAGTCGCGCACGAGACGATTAGCGGTTTGAACTTTTATCACGCGGTCGCGCAGGCGATCGATGCCGGAAAGCTGTTCCACGTGGACCTGAACGGTCAGAAGGTCGGGCGTTTCGATCAGGATCTGCGCTTCGGGCAGGAAGACTCGAAGAACGCGTTCTTCCTGGTGCGCTTGCTGGAAAACTACAAGTTCGACGGCATGCGGCACTTCGACGCGCACGCCTTGCGCACCTCGGACCGCGACGATGTCATCGAGTTCGCCAAGGGGTGTATGCGCACGTACCTGATCCTGAAAGAGAAGGCACAGCAGTTCGACGCCGACCCGGTCGTACAAGAAATCCTGGCGCGACTGAACACGTCCGGCGATTCCGAGTCTGACACGCTACTGGACGGCGGTTTCACGGCGGAAAAAGCGACCGCGCTCAAAGCGCGCGCCTTCGACCCCGATGCACTCGCGGCGAAGCCACTCCCCTACGAGAAGTTGGACCAACGCTTGTTCGATATCCTAATGGGTGTCGCGGGGTAGGTCGCCTCTAGCCCCGGCGGGTTGCGATACAATGGCGTATCGCAACCCGCCGGAGGCTCCGCTTTCCTTGAACAACTCAGCCCGTTTCACCAACTTTTAATCTCCGCGTCGTTATTCGGTCCCACGCAGACTGACCTCGCGCCGCCCCGGATTTCGCGTCGTTCGTCGCATTACCGATTCGCACTTCTCGTTGTCGCCGGGTACTCGTACGACGAGTCATGTTGCCAGCTTGCGATCAATCCACGTACTGCCGAACGCTGGCGGACCTGTCTGCGCAAGCAGGCAGCGGGGTATTTCGGGCGTGCGGTGACATATGAATATGCCGCCCGCGTCGCTCTGGACGGCGAGCTACGCCGCCTTTGTGAATCGGTGCGGGGAACCCCGCAACCCGCCGCCGAAAACCCTTGTACGGTCGTGAACCGTGCGGAATAATAACGTCAGCGAGGTGGGGGAGAGGTTACCCCGCCGGTCTCATAAGCCGGAGACGTGCGTTCGATTCGCACCCACGCTCTGTTTTGATTACTGGTTTGTAGACAGACTGCCACGGCGATCTTCTGCTGACTGCCATTCCGTTTGCGCTTCTCACTGTTTTGGGAGTACCCGCTTCACACAACTCGTGAATTCATCCGTCGTGAAAGGGCGAACCAGAAACAAATCCATGCCCGACAGATAGCCCGACATCGCCGCCACGTCCATTTCCTCGGTGGTGCGTCCTGCTTCGGCGATCAGCAAGACCGCGAACTCGGACCGTTTTCGCAGGCTGTGTAAGAACGGCATCAGTTCCCACGCGGATATGTTCCCGATTCGCTCCGACAACACCACGAAATCCCCCGCCGCGATCAGTGCGGGATCAGCAGTCGCTGCTTGTTTATTGGAGGTAAGGAACCGAACAAACTCGGTCGGCTCGGTCACTGTCCGCACCGTACTCCAACCGGCGAGGGATAACGCGTCTGCTAGTTCTCTCTGGTACGACGATTCGTAGCCCGGCGCTATCAATACGGCGCGGCGTGTCATATTACTTGTCATCGGTTTGTATTCCTTCAGTGATTCGGCGAGTCGCGCCCGTCCTCGCGACAGCATCCACTTCACGGTTCCTTCGGGACGAGCCAGTGTTCGTGATATTTCTTTGACGGTTGCTCCTTCCAGATAATAGGCCTGCAGGGCATACGCTTGATTGTTGGGCAGGGCCGAAATCGCCTGCCGCACGTTTGTGCGCAGATGAGTGGTTGCTGCTGTGTCGGATTGAAGGCGAAGTGTGGTTGCCTCGCCGCTTTCCTGTCGGAACCTTCGGGTGAGAATCCGCCGCGCTTCGTTGCGGACGATGGCGCGAATCCAGGGGGCGAACTGCTCGGGATTTTTCAAGCGGTGGATGAATCGGCAGGCGCGGACGACCGACTCCGCCACGGCATCCTGGGCATCTTCGTAGCGGGATAATTCGCGAAAAGCGATCCGAAACAAAGAGGCGCGGTGACGCTCGATGAGCCTTCCCATCGCGTCGCCGTCTCCGGTAGTCGCCCTCTGAGCCAGGCGAAAATCTTCATTCACAACGTATAAGACCGTCCGAAAACCGTTTTGGTTGGCGGGAGAGGAAATACTCCGACGAATCGACCCACTCCGGTGATCGGGAACCACCCTGATCACCGGAATGGGTCGTTATTCGCTATCGGTATAACGGACCGAAGTTGGCGCAGGCGCGGTAATCGGCGGCTTCCGCATCGGAGGTGCCGAACCGGGTCCAGGTCGATGGGCGGAAAACACGGTCCGGGGAAACGTTGTGCATGTCTACGGGGATGCGGAGCATGGCGGCCAGCGTGAGGAGGTCCGCGCCGATGTGCCCGACGGCGATCGCACCGTGGTTCGCGCCCCAGGCGTTCATCACCGAGTATACGTCGGTGAACGCCCCGGTCCCGGTCAGCGTCGGTGCGAACCAGGTCGTCGGCCAGGTTTCGTTGGTGCGCTTGTCGAGCACGTCGTGGACATTTTTGGGGAGTTCCACGGTCACGCCCTCGGCGATCTGTAGTACCGGACCCAAGCCCTTTACCAGGTTCAGGCGAAACATCGTGCAGGGAATACCGCCCTTTGTGGTGAAGTCCGTGGACCAACCGCCGCCGGGGAAATACTCCGTTACGGACGCGCACCATTTCGTCGCTTTCAAACAAGCGTCGGCTTCGTCAGGCGTGATCTGGGTGAACGGCTTCAAGGTCGGTTTTCCGTCCGTGCCCGTCAGCTCGCCGGTCCAGTCGAGCGCGGCGGGACCGGAGTTGATCAGGTGCAGGATACCCCCCGAGGCCGCGCCCTCCATGTCATACCCGGTGACGCGCCTCACGGCGGCGGCGGACCAGTAGGTGCGCACATCGGCGAAGAGTTGCGCGGTGCCTTCCGTGAGCAGGTATCCGAGAATCATGGACGCGCCGTTCATCGCGTCGTTCTCGGTCGCGACAAGGTACGGCTGGCGAATCCCGTTCCAGTCGAACGACGTGTTCAAGACCGCCTCCAGAAAGTCGCCGTTCGGGAAATGATCGGTCCAGTTGCGCTGTCCCTGAAATCCCCCGGCAATCCCGTTATGGCCGCGCGATTCCTCGACATAGCCCTTCTTCGCAAGTTCGGGGTTGCCGACCATCAGGTCGCGCGCAATCAGCGTCATCTTGATCGAGAGTGCCCATTCTTCGTCCTTTCGCTCGCGGGAGCGTTGTTTCTCCGCCGGGTTGACGTCGGCACCTTCCGGGCAGTTGGTTTGGACCCAGGTGAGGGCGCGTTCATATTCGGCATGGTCGTAGATGCCTTTTTCGATGCGGCGAACAAACTCGGTCATATCCACCGACTCGACGCGCATTCCCAGGTACTCTTCGAAGAACGGCTGGTCGACAATCGAACCGGCGATCCCCATCGAAACGCCGCCCATGGCTACATACGAAGTTCCGCGAATCGTGGCGACCGCGAGACCGGCGCGGGCGAAGCGGATGATCTTCTCGGCAACATCGTCCGGGATGGTCGTGTCCGACGATTCCTGCACCTCGCGGCCGTAAATGCCGAACGCCGGGACGCCTTTTTGCGAGTGCCCGGAAAGTACCGCGGCGAGGTAGACTGCGCCGGGGCGTTCCGTGCCGTTGAAACCCCAAACGGCGGTAGGGATGCGGTTGTCCATCGCCATCGTTTCCGAGCCGTAGCACCAGCACGGGGTCACGGTGAGCACCACGCCGACATTCTCGCGGGCGAACAGGGCGGCGCAGTCGGCGGCTTCGGCGACCCCGCCGATACAGGACGGCGCGATGACGACCTCGACCGGCAGACCGCACGCGTGGCGAATAGTATCGGTGATCAATGCCGCGGTTCGCTTCGCCATGTCCATGGTCTGATCTTCTAGCGATTCGCGGACGCCGCCGTAGCGTCCGTCGATGGTCGGACGGATGCCGATTTTCGGGAGGGGGGTGTGGAGCCGGTTCACCGGCGGATTGACAGTCATGTTAAAGGAAAACCTTTCGAGCAAATGTTGTGGGGCATGGAAAGGTGAAAAGCCACGCCGCCTCCTGACCGTTTCTTCCGGAGCGAATATTTCTCCTGCTTTTTCGTTTGGCCATTTTTCCTTTTCTTTTGTTTCGTTTGGCCAAGAAAAAACCGCGCTGTTGCGGTATACGCAACAGCGCGGCTCATCTCTCAAAAGCGCCTAAGGGTTCGTGGGAGGCGTGACTACAGGACCCGTCGCAGGTGGTGTGGTAGGTCGTCCACCCGGGGGCGGGGTCAGAGTGCCGGCGGGCGGCGTTCCTGCCGGCGCGGTGGCTTCGGCGATCCGTCCGATTCCGGCGATGCGGTCCGCGAAACCGACCGCCCGGGCGAGGCGCGCGTCGGCGGAGTAGAAATCGTACGTGGTTTGTACCAACTGTGTTTGCGCTTGCACCAGTTGAGTCTGCGCCTGGATTACTTCGACAATGCTCCCGACCCCCTCACGCCGCGACTCCACGGCGGCGTCGTAGTTGATCTGCGCGGCTTCCTGCGCGGCTTGCGCTGCCGGTATCGCCGCACGGGACTGGGTGAGGGTGCGCCACGATTGTTCTACTTCAACCGCCACCGACTGGCGCAACTGAATGAGTGACGCTTCGGAGTTCCGCACGTTCGCCTGTGCCTGACGTACCTGAGCACGGGTCAATCCGCCGTTGAAAAGCGGATACGAAACGTTCAGGTTGACCTGTCGGTTCTGACTGTTGGGGTAGCGGTTGTCGCCGATGGGTGTAAACTGGTAGCCGTCGCTCACGGTCAGGTTGGCTTGCAGACCGTCATTGATCCGGGCGAGTCCTACCCCGGTCTGGTTTACCTCGACATCCTTCTGCGAACGGGCAATATCCGGTCGACTTAGAAAGGCAGTTTCGGAGAGTGCGTTGACGGTTTCTATGTCGGATGGGGTTGCCGGAGTGGGAGAATTCAGTGCCGTCACCGGGGTCGCGTCGGTCGGCGCGGGAACGTCGGCGATCGTGAGTTGTTCCCCGCCGACGAGGCCGATACTCTGCTTAAGCTGCGCCTGAGCGACGGCGGCGTTATTTCTGGCTTGCAGAACGGAAACGCGTGCGTTGAGCAGATCGGCGCGCGCCTGAAACACATCTTTGCGCGGTGAGATGCCCACTTCGACCTGCGCCTCGATCACGGCGAGGGTATTTTCGGCGCGGGCGACCTGCGATTCCGAAACGGTCACCAGAGCCGCCGTGCGAAGCGAATTGAAATAATTGTTCGCGACATCGGCGATGACGCGCTGGCGGGTGTCTTCCTCGCTGAACGTCACGCCGCGCAAGTTTTGCCGTGCCTGCCGGTTGCTGAGTTCCCGGTTAAACGAGTCGAAAATGGTGTACGAGGCGATGGCGTTGAACTGCTTATTCTCCGTCGTCCGCCCACTGCTGACGACGACCGGGACCCCCCCGACGAATTGAGTCACCGACCCGGTTGTGAGCCGGTTGTTGTACGTGTAGGACGGATCGACCCGGGGGTAATAGTCGGCCTGTTGTGCCTTTAACCGCTGCTCACTCGCTTCACGGTTCGCCTGTGCCTGCGAGACGGTGGGTTGCAAACGCAGGGCCAACCCGATGGCACTTTCCAGGGTCAATTGCTGTGGCAGATTGGTCACCCGGTTATTACCGGGTGCGGGCGGCGGAACCTGATTCGATGGGGTGCGTTCCTTCTGCTCGTTCTTGGAAAATTCGGGTCCTTCTTTCCTGGTCTCGTTGGGGGGGGTGGTAGAAAGAGGGTCCTGTGCCCGAGCATCAGCGGCACCAAAACAAATAGCGGCAAGACTACCGGCGACGACGGGCAGCAGGTTACCCTGCCGGAACGATTTTTTAGCGATCACGAAAACTGAATCCTCCAAAAGACTGGACGGCTTTACGAAGCCCCGGTCAAAATTCTGCGTCCATTTCGGTATACTCATCTAAACAGGTGAAACTGAAAAGTTTATGAAAATATACACTCGAACCGGCGATACCGGCGATACCGGACTCTACGGCGGACAGCGCGTCAGCAAAGATGACGTGCGCGTCGAATCCTACGGCGCGGTGGACGAAGCGAATGCGGCACTGGGTGTCGCCGCTGCCCATCTTACCGACAACGAGTTAATAGCATTAGTTGCACGTCTTCAAAGCGAATTGTTCGTCGTGGGTGCGGATCTAGCGACGCCCCTCGATCGCGACAAGCAGGCCGGCAAGGCGATTGTACCGCGCATCGGTGAGAATCACGTCGCGGCCTTGGAGCCTTTGATCGACACGTACGAATCCGAACTCGCCCCGCTACGCAATTTCATCCTGCCGGGAGGCAATCCCGGATCCGCCTACATGCATCTGGCACGCACGATTCTGCGGCGTGCCGAACGCCGCACCGTAACCCTTCTGCGCACGGACCCCGCCGGGACCAATGAAGCGGTAGTGCCGTACCTGAACCGGTTAGCCGATCTCCTGTTCGTTCTCAGTCGCGTCGCGAATCACCGCGCCGGAGTCGCCGACGTGCCATGGACGAGAGAATGACGGGGCCGGGGACCGAATACCCAATACCTAACCCCTTCTTCTCACGGTATAATCGAACCGGAAATCCCCTAGCCGGAGAATTTGGAGATCGTACGACAACCTGTGCCTGGACAAGCGACAACCGAGGTAACTTTAAGCCCCGACAGTTCGGGCGAGAAGGTTCCTATCCCCACTTTAGAGCGGCTAACGACGTATCTGCGATCTCTCGTTGAAATGCGTGCGACGGCGATTGAGACCGTTTCGTCCGCGGAGATCGAGCGGAGCACCGGGATCAACGCCGCGCAGTTTCGTAAAGACCTTTCCTACTTCGGAGAGTTCGGCAAGCCCGGGGTCGGTTACAGCGTCACCGAACTCGAAAACCGCATATCCCGCATCCTCAAAATACACGAACTCCAGCCGATCCTGCTTATCGGGGCAGGCAATCTGGGGGCGGCATTGGTCGGATACCCGGGGCTCGAAGAACATAAATTTCATATCGTCGCCGCGTTCGATAACTCCCCCACCAAAATCGGCAGACGCATCGGCAGTGGCATGGAAGTTTTGGATTTCGCGCGACTGGGCGAAATCAACGCCGGTGTTGCGGCGCGGATGGCGATCCTCGCCGTGCCGCAAAACGCCGCCCAGTCTGTCGCCGACGTCGCCATCGCGCACGGGGTGCGGGCTATCCTGAACTTCGCGCCGGTCCTTTTGCGGGTTCCCCGCCACGTGATCGTGCGCAATGTTTCGTTTTTGCAGGAACTCGCCGTACTGTCATACCATCTTTCGGAAAGCGGCGGGAACGGGACTTCCGCCAGCGGCGCCGACAAAAGAAATGAGGAGAACCGGAAATGACGGATGTGGCTTCGGGAACCGCGAATATCTGGTGGCTTGGTCAGGGCAGCTTCGTCTTCGAAGGCATTCACAGCGGTCCCCTTGTTGTAGACCCGTATCTTTCGAACTCGGTCGGCGATACCGGCGGCCCCCGACGGCTGTTTCCGGTGCCCGTCGCGCCGGGGGATCTGCGCGTTTCGGCAATCTGGCTGACGCACGACCACATCGACCACACCGACCCGCACACGTTGCCCGCGCTGGTCGCCGCTAACCCGGACGCACCCATTTTCGCCACGCCGGAGTCCGTCGCGCACCTGGCGAAGCTCGGCATCGAAGGGGCGAGCGTGCATCCCATCGAAAGAAATACCCGCTACGATCTGCCGGGCGTGACGGTACATACGACTCACGCGGAGCACACGCCGGATTCGGTCGGATTGGTGTTCGTCTTCGAGCAGGGACCGACGCTCTATCACACGGCGGACACCGAGTACTTTGAGTCCATCGCGGACGCCAAAAGATTCACGCCGGATCTGCTGTCTATCTGCATCAACGGTCGCTGGGGCAACATGAATATCGCCGACGCCGTGCGGGTGACGAAGGCCATCGCGCCGCGCTATGTGTTGCCGATGCATTGGGGACTGTTTGCCGAAAACACCGCAGACCCCCAGGAATTCGTACGCGAGTTACAGGCTTCGGGGAGCGTGGCCGAGCCGGTGTTGCTCCCGGCGAACGGTCTCGCACGGTATACCGTTTCCCGACCGGTGGCGTAAGACAAGTCTGTACAGGTCGTGCCAATGCCCAACATTCAACGATTTGCGCCACTTCTCATCTTGCTTATTCTCGCCCCGCTCGCAGTGTGGGCGGGGGTATTTTTGCGACGTCCGCAGGAAAGCACCCAGGAGCAGACGCGGCTCAGTGTGACTGTGATCAACGTCGGGCAGGGAGAAGCGACCTTGATCCGCACTCCCGGCGGGGGGACGATCCTGATCGGCGCGGGACCCACCGAAACCGGCGCCGATGTGGTTGCCGCGTTGGAAAACGCCGGCGTTCAGCAAATCGACCTGCTCATTCTGCCGTATCCGTTCGCCGAAGCGAGCGGCGGGGTGCCGGAATTGTACGAGTCATTTGAAATCAAGACGACTCTGGAGCCGGGGGGCGGAAGGATCAACGCGTACATCACCCCCGAACTGCTCCGCGCTACCGAGCTACAGACCGTCGGTGCCAGCTCAAGATATACCCTGGACGAAGGGCGTGTGACGGTCTCGATTCTCGCGCCCGAAGCGGTAAACAGGAGCAATCTTGCCCCGGATGATTCCCTCGTCGTCGCATTAGGATATGGTCAAACGCGCTTCCTTTTCGCGGGCGGCATCGGCGCGAAGGGGGAGCGTGCTTTACTCGCACAAACCCCGAACCTGGGTGCAAACTGGCTTCGTGTCGCCCGATCCGGTTCCGCGGAATCTTCTTCGCTCGAGTTTTTACGCCTCGTCCGCCCGGAGTTCGTTGCGATCAGTGTCGGACCGAATGGCGACGGGTTCCCTGCCCCTGCCACAATCGGGCGGTTGCAAGCGACCGGGGCGAAAATATTTCGCACCGACGAAAATGGCGGACAAAATATTACTTTCTGGAGTGACGGGCGCGAAGTGATGCAGGGAAGCGGCGAGCCTTAAACGAACAATCTTTCTATGAACAACGAATCACTGCGGATTTTGACTCCTGCCGACAAGCCCGTCTACATGCGCCTGATGGCGCAAGCCTTTGAGCGCGGGAAGGTGCAGAAAGACACCGTCTACGACGAAAACTTCGGCTCCGAGACCGCCGGTATCTGGAAAAACGACCAATTACAGGCGGCAGTGACCGTGCGACCGTTCGCGGTGCGTTGGCGCAACGCGGCATCCGGCACCCTGTCCATGGGTGGTGTCGCGGGCGTCGCCACCGGCATCGAGGCGCGCGGGCGTGGCTACGTAGACCGACTCCTGCGTGATTCCCTGGTGCGAATGCGCGACGCCGGTCAGGTCGTGAGCGCCCTTTACCCCTTCGCATGGGCATTCTACCGCAAGTTCGGCTGGGAGTGGGTGGGGGAGAAGCGCTCCGTTACTCTCCCCCTCCGCGAGATAAAAGCGACCCCCGAAGGACGATTCGTCCGCGAAGTACCGAGCGAAACCGCCCGGGAAATGCTCGCTCCGGTGTACGACCGATACTGCGCCCGCTATAACGGCGCCTTTTCGGCAGAATCGCACCAATGGTCCGATAAACTGAGCCATAACGAGGACCGAACGACGTTCGTGTATGCCTACTTCCCCGACGGCGGTACGGAGCCGACCGCGTATCTCCTCTGGCGGTACGACAGCGGCTCCGATGCCGGCGAGATCCGCGAGTTTATCGCGTATACGCCCGACGGCTATCGCGCCCTGTTCGGTTTACTCCACTATCTCGGGACACAGTGTAAAACCGCACGGGTGGTCGTCCCTGCGGACCCGCCTTTTTGGTTGCAGCTGCACAGCTGGGAGGTGAAGACCTGCATTGAGCCCGTTTTTCAGGCACGTGTGGTGGATGTTTGCGCGGCGATGGGGCAACTCGTTTCACCCGACGGTTTCCCGGACGGAGCCAGCGTGACGGTTCAGGTCGAGGACGGCGCCGCACCGTGGAATCAGGGCACGTTCAGAATCACGACGGAAAGCGGCAGGATTCGATGTTCGCCCGAATCGGAAAACAAAGCGGCGGATGCGACGCTCGACATTCAAGCATTCTCGCAAGCCTTCTGGGGGGCACCGTCGCTACCCATGCTTCGCGAGGCGGGGCGGATTGAGGTACGTGATGAGGCGGGGTATGAAAACCTTTGTCGGCTTCTCCCCGCCGCTCCGATCTTCACGATGGACTTCTTCTAAAAGCAAAAACCCCGCCCGCAGAATCGGGGGCGGGGTTTCTGCTTTGCCTGATTCAGTTGTACTGGCGCATCGTCAGAACGACCTTGCCCATGATCTGTGCGTCTTTGGTGATGATCGGACGCAGGTGCGGGTTCTCGGGTTGCAAGCGAATGCCGTTCTCACCCGCCGTGTAGAACGTCTTCACCGTCGCGTCCTCACCGCCGAGCAACGCGACGACGATCTCGCCGTTCACCGCGGTTTCCTGTTTGCGGACCACGACGATATCGCCGTCGAAAATGCCGGCGTTGATCATCGAGTCGCCTTTGACGCGCAGAGCGAAGCACTCGCAGTCCCTCGGGATCATCGTATCCGGTAGCGGAATATTATCCTCGACGTGTTCGATCGCCGAAATACCCATACCCGCCGAAACTTTACCCACGAGCGGAACGGTCACGGTGCGACGCCTCGCCATCGGTGCGCCGTCTTGCAAAATCTCTACCGAGCGATACTTGTACGGGTCGCGCTTGATAAAGCCTTTGTGTTCCAATTGGTTCAGATGCTTCTGCACCGAGCACGACGAGCGAAGCCCGGTCACTTTGCCTATCTCACGCACTGTGGGCGCCTGACCATCCCGGAGAAGCGCCTTGCGGATGACTTCCAAGATCTCCTGCTGTTTAGACGAGATATTCTCGCCGGTGTTGCCGCGCCGTGCCGGGGTATTCCCGCGGCCACTATTGCTTGCCCCAATGACTGCCATTTGTATTGCCTCACTCCGCTTGTGGTCTCTGCCTGACAAGCACCAAAGGTGAAAAGTTGTTTACAATATACCCCCGACTTGGAAAAAAGGCAAACAAAAAGTTGCTATAAAGGCAAACAAATAGTTGACAAACAATAGGCGAACGGCTACAATAGCGTCAGTGAACTTATTGTTTGCCTCGATGCGAAAATTTACTTAATCTGTCTGTTCCGGTTTACCCCGGTGGAGCGCAGTGGGTAAGTACAAAAAGACGACATGGTGCCGATTCGGCAATGCAGGGAGGATGATAAATGGCTATTGTAATGAGTAACGGCGACGGGACCTTCCGGGCGCAGACTGAGGAACAGAAACGGGCTTGGACCCTTTCTAAACGCCGCTGTTTGCAACTTGTGGCTGCGGGGCAGGGCACGGCGGCAGTTGTTGCGATGTTCGCGATCGGAATGACCGCATGGACAGGGATCCGTTCGGTCACCAAACAATCAGACAATGTCGTGATGAACCCGGTTGTGCCGATGAGTGTTGGTCAAGGCGAAACGCTCTGGACTCTCGCGAGGCGATACGGCAACCCGTCGGCGTCGCAACTGGATCGCGTGGACACCTTGGCTCAGGCAAACGGATTGTCGGCGAGCGCGATGTTGCACCCGGGACAGCGGTTGGTGATTCCAGTTGAAAATCCGCGCGAAGCGGCGCTGCTTCAAACGACTCTCGCGAAGCGCTGATCTAATCGAGCGCCCAGACGGGCAAATCCAGTGCGAAATGACACGCGGAGCGGTGCGGCGAAAAGCCTGCACCCTCCGCGTTTTCTATCGGCACATACGGCGGGTCCGCGTCGGCACAGATTTCCTGGGCGAACGGACAGCGTGTACGAAATCGGCACCCACTCGGCAAGTTCACCGGCGACGGCGGGTCTCCTTCGAGCGGGGCGCGCTCCCGCCGCCGCGCGGGGTTCGGTCTGGGCGCGGCGGCGAACAGGGAGCGTGTATAGGGATGGCGCGGATTCCGGTACAGTTCGTGCGCCTCCGCTATTTCCACGATGCGCCCCAAGTACATGACGGCAACGCGGTGCGCGACATGTCGGATTAGCGACAGATCATGGCCGACGAACAGGTAGCCGATGCCGCGCTCTTTTTGCAAATCCATGAGAAGATTCACTACCTGCGCCCGAACCGAGATGTCCAGAGCGGAAACCGGCTCATCCAGGACGATGAGCGACGGATCGAGTGCCAGTGCGCGGGCGATTCCGATCCGTTGACGCTGTCCCCCGGAAAACTCATGCGGGAAACGTGTCGCAACCGCCGGGTTCAAACCGACGTCGGAAAGTAGCTCCCCGACCCTTTTATCACGTTCGGCTCTCGTCTTATGGGTGCGGTGGATCTCCAAAGGCTCGCCGACGATCTCCCCGACAGATAAACGGGGGGACAAGGAGGCGAACGGGTCCTGGAATACCATCTGCATGTGCTTACGCAGGTCGCGTAACTCGGCGTCCCGAACCGCGAACAGATTTTTCCCGTCGAAGTTCACTCTGCCGGATGTTGCCGGAACTAATCGGAGCACGGCACGGGCGGTCGTGGATTTGCCACAACCCGACTCGCCGACTAACCCGAGGGTTTGCCCCGCCGCGATTGAGAACGAGACACCGTCCACCGCACGTACCGTCTGCCCGCCGCCGAGTGGGAAATGTACATGAAGATCTTCTACCGAAAGCAGGCTCATTGTCGTACCTCATCTGTTACTCTCAGGTGGCAGCGGACGATATGACCCGGCGCGAGTGTCACGGTGGGAAGAGGCTGTTCGCACAACCCCGGAACCGCTTCCGGACAACGCGGGCGGAACGGACATCCGGCAATCGCCGAAGCGTTCGCCGGGGGCTGGCCTTTGATGTAAGGAAGTCGTGTCGCCCCTTCGGGGATAGATTCCGGAAGTGAGGCGAGAAGTCCCTGTGTGTAGGGGTGTGACGGACGGGCGAACAGCGTGTGGGCGTCGGTCGTTTCCATGACCTGTCCTGCGTATAAAACAATGACCCGGTCACAGGTCTCCGCAACGACGCCGAGATCGTGCGTGATTAGCAGGACTGCCATCCCTTCCTCGGTGCGAAGTTTGTTGATCAGGGAAAGGATCTGCGCCTGCACGGTCACATCGAGTGCGGTCGTCGGTTCGTCGGCGAGGAGCAAGGCCGGGCGGCAGGCGAGAGCCATCGCGATCATGACGCGCTGGCGCATCCCGCCCGACAATTCGTGCGGGTACTGCGCGGCACGGCGCTCCGGAGACGGGATCTGGACACGACGCAGAGCGTCAACCGCTTCGGCGAAGGCACCTTTTTTGTCCCGGATGTCGCGGTGCAGTCGAACTGCCTCCGCTATTTGTTCCCCGACCGTGAACACCGGGTTCAAACTTGTCATCGGGTCTTGAAAGATCATTGCCGCCACACCGCCGCGCATGTGTTGCTTCTGTTTCTCGGTCAGGGAGAGAACGTCGGTCCCATCCAGAATGATCTTGCCCTGCACGACACGTCCCGGTTCGGGAATCAATCCGAGCACGGAAAGCGCGGTCATGGATTTTCCTGACCCAGACTCACCAACGACGCCAACAACTTCGCCGCGGCGGACGGAGAGCGAAACGCCGTCTGTGACGCGGTCCATGGCACCTTTCGTGCCGGGGAAGGCGATCGAGACGTTTTCCAGCGAAAGGAGGGGCTTGCTATCAGGTTCGGAAACGAAGGAGGGGGCGGCGACGGACATTGAGGAAAATTATACCATGGTTGTTATAGGTTTTCTTTTGTCCTACGCGGACGGCGCCAACGCATCGTTGGATCGGTTTCACCTGCGGTGCTGTTTCTACGATAGGCTTTGCACAAGTCGTGTTAGCCCTTGCTGTTTTCCCTCGAATCCGCCGGCTCCGGTTTTACACGGAGTGTGTAAAACCGGAGCCGGCGCATTCGAGGGAAAGGACCGACACACAACCACCAAGCAGAAACACAGCACCGCAGGTGAAACCGATCCAACGAAGCGTTGGCGCCGTCCGCGCAGGACAAAAGAAAAAACAACCATGGTATAATCTTCCTCAATGTCCGTCGCCGCCTCCTCCTTCGTTTCCGAACCTGATAGCAAGCCCCTCCTTTCGCTGGAAAACGTCTCGAT
>JACMMA010000154.1 GCA_014379275.1 Armatimonadota bacterium
GCCCCTTATGACGCTATTCTGGTCGCCGCCGTCGCGCCGTCCGTGCCGCCCGCATTCGTCGCGCAATTGAAGCCGGGTGGACGCCTCGTTCTTCCGGTCGGACTGGAGGACGCCCCGCAGCGGCTGTTGTTACTCACGAAATCGAGCGACGGTTCGGACTCGGTGGCGACGCGTGACCTCGGCCCCGTCGCATTCGTTCCGTTGGTCGGCGCGGGAGGCTTCGGCTTACCGGATGACCTGGGAGCGATGGATATTTAAACGATCTCGTCCGATTCCCCGGCCAAAGCGAAATCGCTCTGTGTTATTCCGCCCGCATCGTGGGTTACGAGTCCCAGAGTTACTTTGTTGTAGCGGATGTCGATGTCCGGGTGATGGTTCGCTTTTTCCGCCGCCTCCGCGACGCCGTTCACGAATCGCATAGAGGCGACGAAATCTGTGAAGGAAAACGTGCGCGATAGGACGCCGTTTTTGATCTGCCATTCCGGCACCGCTTTCAGGTGCTCCGCTATTTCGGCCTCGGTAAGTTTTTTCATAAGTTTGTTTCCAATCGTCGTAAGTAAGCGACGAGTAAATCGGCGAGCATTTGCATCGCGTCCCCGTGCATGATCTCGAATCCGTGTGAGTTCTCCGCGGCGAACGCCAGAGTGACCGGGCGGGCACAGAACCCCCGACTCGCCGCGAGTGTGGCGTCCGAACCCCCGCGCGTTACCGCCTGCGGTTGGACGCCACAGTTGACTTCGCCCCCCGCCGCGTACACCAGCGCGATATCGAGCGGGGACATGGTTGCGTAGGAGTCGCTGATCCAAAGAGTCGGGGTCGCGTCGAGCGTTAAGTGGGCATCGGGCGTGCTCGGCCCTATTTCTAATGCCACGCAAACCGTCGGCGGTTTCGAAAGCGAGCGGAGTGCGAACAACACCCCCTCACCCCCGACTTCCTCGGAAACCGTTGCGATAAAAAGTACGTCATCCCCGACGTTCGCCTCTTTCATGGCGCGGAGGGCGAGGAGCCAGGCGACACAGTCCGCGCGATCGTCCAGAAAATAGGATCCGACGCGGTTTCTACCGAGCGCCTGGACCCGACGACGATCCTGTGCCATAACGACCCGACACCCCGGTACGATTCCACGCTCGATGAGCTCGACCCGGTTTAACCCTGTCCAGATCGACGCGTGATCCCAGGTGAGTGCCTTGCCATCGCGCGCCAATTGCGCGGCGGAATATGCCGCGGTTGTGTGTATGGACCCGAAGCTGAGTACCCCGGGAACCGGGTTCAGGCCGTCTAGCGGCAACACGTCGACGGGACCCTCCCCCCATTTCCAAGGGTAAAGCCCACCCAGTGGCGCGACGCGCAAACCTCCGCCACCTTCATAACCGGTCACCATGGCGGCGATCTCATCCATATGCGCGGTGACAACGGCGGTGGGGGCGTCCGGCACGACATCCCCGGTGGTGGCGAGTAAATTTCCTTTGGCGTCCACTCGGTAGGTAATATTCAGACCGATTAGTTGCTCTTCCAGATACTGCCGTACGGCGTCCTCCTGACCAGGGGGACCGGGTATTTTCACGAGAGCCGCTAAAAGCTCGTCGGGAGAGGGAAAATCATTCATGCGTTGAGTACCAGAGTCGTTGTGTTTTTGGCCGCGATGCCGAAGAATGCGTTCTTGACAGGCAACTTCTTGAATGGTACCATTTATCTCGTTGCGGGGATATAGCTCAGTTGGGAGAGCGCTACATTCGCATTGTAGAGGTCAGGGGTTCGAGCCCCCTTATCTCCATCCGAAGCAAAATAGCCCACCGGCATAAACCGGTGGGCTATTTTTCTGCTCCGAATACTTCTACTTCGGTGCGACGGGGGCTGTCAAGCCACCGGCCGCCGCAGGGTTCGCCCCGACAGGGGCAGGAACGCTTTGCCCGATCCCGGCTTTACTCGCCGATTCTTTCACCGCAGACCACACCGCCTCATAGGACTTGTTTTCCGACTCGAACTTCGCCTTCATTTTCTTTTGCAAGATGTCGTTCTTGACCGACTGGTTTTTCGGATCCTGAAGCTTTAATTGCACCAGTTGGCGACGGACGAGCGGGGCGGCGTCCTCGAACGGAATCATGTACTCCGGTAATTTCTTCTCGATCTTGACCCATGCTTTGACGCCCTCTTTTTGGAAGTCGATCGGGCCGAAGTACTTGCCTTCCGCCGTTTGGGAGACTTTGGCCTGCATTGCGGGCGCGAGTGTGTTGACCGCGACCGCTTGCGGCAGTAGCCCGCCGGTGCCGCGCATCGGGAGCGGGTTCGATTCTTTGGCGATCGCATCGAATGATTTACCGGCGGCGAGGTCTTGCGCGATCTTCTTGTATTCCGGTGCGTTTTCAGACGCGACGGCGAGGCGCATCTGTACCCGCGCAGGAAGCCCGAATGCGGACCGGAACTTTTCGTATGTTTCCCGCACTTCCTTCTCGTCTAATTTCAGAAGCCTTCCGTAAAGCGCGGTCTCTGCCAGCTGTACACGCAGGTCGCTTTTGATTTCGTCCGGAGTGGTGCCTTGCTCCTTCATCGCTTCGTCGTAATTTTTACCGGGAAATTGCGCGACAAAAAGTTTCTTCTGCACGTCGAACATTTTGCTGACATCTTCATCCGTCGGCAGGGAACTGTTTTTAGAGGCTTCCGCCATGATGACGCGGTTGCTGATGATTTGATCGAGGACGACACGCTCGGCATTGGTCGGCTGACCGCCCGGAACGGCGACTGTCTGCCGCTCCAATTGGTGCAAATATTCTTGCTCGGTTACGATCTGCCCGTTGACTTTACCGAAGGTTTTCTCGCCCGTATTGCAACCGGAAAGAAGGAGGACGGCGAGCGCGGTAGCACCAGCCAGCGTAGCCAGCGTCAATGTATTCCACGTGACCTGGGAAACTTTACGGGTTGCGGCTAAGGCAATCACCTGAGCCGTCGCACGCCGGCGACCGGGTGCCGGGAAAGAGGTTTTGCGATTCAAGGAAAAGTCTCCTGACATGAGGGTATGAGTATTTAAAGGGTTTCGGCGAAAAATTTACGTAACATGCCATGTCGTCAACAACGATTTTACGTACTGTCTAATTACGCGGTGGCGGCGCTAAAGGTTTCCGCCGATCATCACGGATGGCGAATCCCGCCTCAGCGAACGTTCACGTGGATATCGCCCCGGGAATCGTATCATGTTTTGGAAAGAAGCGTCAATCGTTACCGGCTCCGGCGTACCGCGGCGATGTTTCGGTTGTGATCCGCGAGCGTTTTGCCGAAAACATGTGAGCCGTCTGTCTTTGCGACATAAAACAGGAAGTCATGGTCCGCAGGATTCAGCGCGGCTTCTAGAGCATCCGCGCCAGGGCAGCAGATCGGCCCCGGGGGTAATCCGGCGACGCGGTAGGTGTTGTACGGCGATTCCACCTCTAAGTCTCGATACAGTAAGCGTTCTTTATGCTCTCCACGCGCATATTGTACGGTGGCATCGATCTGCAAACGCATCCCGCGCTTAAGGCGGTTATAGATCACCCCGGCGATGAGCGGACGATCCCCCGGAGTTCGTGCTTCGCGCTCTATCATGGACGCAACGATCACCAGTTCGGAAATCGTCCTGCCGGAGCGACGAATATCGTCCGCGTACCGTTTAGCAAAAACGGATTCGAAACCGCTCAGCATCCGCTCGGCGATGCCGCCTTCCGTTTCACCGAGCGGAAAGCGATAGGTGGCGGGGAAAAGATAACCTTCCAGGTTCGCAGGCGGTTTGAACGAGGCGTCAATAGTCTTTCCTCGCTTGGTGACAAGTTCGTAGAAAAGGGCTTCGTCACACAGTTCGTTTTTCGCCAATCGCTTCGCGATCTGACGAACGGTGAACCCTTCCGGGAACGTCACTCGGACGGTAACCACATCGCCTTTCTCCAACCGGGATACGATCTGCGCTACCGATTCTGTCGGGGCGATGTCGTAAACACCGGGACGGATCGAAACGCCTTCCGCGCTCATGGTGAAAACGCGGGCGTCGCGGATCAGACCGGACTCATCCAGGTTTCTTGCCACGGACTCCACGGTCGCGCCCGGCGGCACCGTGATGCGCTTCGGTCCGCCGGCACTGAGTAGCGGTTTCCTCGCCCAGCGAATGTAAAGATTCACACCGGCTGCCCCGCCGACCAGCACCACCATAAGCAGAACGGCAACGAGGATAGCCACCGGGAAACGCTTTTTCGTGGCAGGGGGAAAGACGGGGGAATCGGGAGTTTCTGGAATTATCACGTCGCTGGTTCGTCGGCAGGCGATTCTGTGTGCATCGCTTGCCCCTTTCGCTTCTCATCGGCGCGGTGGCGCAGGAACGACCGCAGGATGCTCGCCGCAGCCATCTGATCGATCTTCTCGCGCCGCTTCGACCGCGAAATATCGGCTTCGATCATTATATCCGCGGCGTCCATCGTGGTGCCGTACTCGTTGTGCATCGTGATCGGCAACCCGGTCAATTTCGATAACGCCCGCGAAAACTCGGTCGCGGCTTGTGCCGACGGACCGTGCGACCCGTCGGCGTTGAGCGGAAGACCGACCACGAACGCCTGCACTTGCTCCAACGCACCGATCCGCAATATCTCTCCCAGGTCGTGCCGCAGTGACCGCGACCGGGTGACCGTCGCCAGGGGATAAGCCCCGAACTCCAGCTCGTCGCACGCTGCCAGACCGATGCGCTTGGTGCCATAATCTATCGCCAGGAATATCATTCGGGAATTAGTGGTGAGTAAGCGAACGTAACAACTTTCTGCATAGCTACCCGCTCACCGGTAATCCCCGTTCTACCCGATCGGCGAGTAGGGCGTCAAGGAAGCGGACTAAAACCGGGACCATGATCAGGAGTCCCGCTGCGACGCCTCCGTCGTTGAACAGAAACGCGACGATTGCACCCGAGATCGCTGCCGGGACGACGGCGGATCGTAATCCCAGTGCTCGCGGAAGCCCGCCTTCCGTCAGGCGCCGCACACCGAAGCCGATAAGAACCATAGCGATAATCGTCATCAACGTCCACGGCGACAGGAAAAGGGACGCATTCATCGCAACCTTTCGCAAGGCGAGATCGGCGAGCGCACCGACTCCCGACGCCGTTTCCCCGGTAGCCACCGCCGCTCCGACGTGGGAGCGGGTGGAACCGGGTTGCAATCGGTCTAACAGGGCGAACACGGCGGTCACGACGATGGACAGCGCAAACGCCGCCGCGACATATCGCCGCTTCAAACCGTCTTTGCGCTTCGCGAAAAGGAGTGCCGCGAACGCCGTTGTCGCAGCGAGCGTGCCGCCCGCGTCCGCGCCGAAGTAGGGCAATCCGACCGCACAAACGACGACGACCCCGAGCCACCACGGCGCAACACACGCGAGAGCCGCACCGAGTAGTAGGCCGAACCATTCGTTTCCGATACCGTAGAACCGGATGCCGGTCAGTGTCGACGCCGAAAGGAGGGAACGCTCGACAAGCCGGGTGTGCAAAACCGCGTCTCCGACTACCGCCAGAACAAGACCGTAAAAAAGCACGATCAGCGGTTCTGTCCCGAAACGGGATGCCGCGAAATGGGAAGCAACGGCGATGGAAACGGCGATAGCGGCGAGAGCCGCACCGTACGATAGTGGGGTTTGCGGCGCGATCACGCCGACCGCAAGTAATGCCGGGAGTACGCCCGCCGCCGTCAGGAGCAGAAACCGAGCGGTGAAATGCCATTTTCGAGAATCGCTTCGTAGCGCAAAAAGCGCGAACAGGCACGACACCCCGGCGAAAATACCGTAGCCTGCCAGAACCGGCGTCGTCGCCCGCGCCGCCGCGTTCGTTTGTCGGTCGAGCGCGTCCAATATCCCCCAAACGTCGCGGCTGGCACCGGCGCGCACCGGCTGTCCCGCCGCGCCGGGGATCGTAATTCCGTACAACTCGGTGATTGTAGGGGCGATGTCCACATTCGCGACCAGACCGGGGGTGCGCGTCGTCGGCGAGGTGAGCAGACTCCCTGGCTCAATGCCCGGACCGACCGCGATAAGAAGTCCCAGGCGACGATAAGGTGCTCCGCCAGAAATCTCCGAGGTAGAGGGGACCGCGACATAGATTCGGCGTTTAGCGAATGCGTTTCGGTCAAGAAGTACTCGAAAATAGTGGTTGACCTTGCCGGACGCTACATCTTGGTCGGGCAACTTTTCGATGAAAAGAGAAGCCTTCGTGTTGTAGGGTAAAAATGAAGTCTCGTCGTCCGACCTTACGGCGACAAGCCAGGCCTCTAAGCCTCCCCTGCCGCCAATATCTAAGCGTTCTCGGCGCAGAGCATCCCCCAATGCACCGATTTTAGATGCGCGGTTCGATACATCCGGCTGAAAATCGCGCAATTCTGTCTGACCATAAAATTGAGGGGGGGCAGCCATCCGCTCCCCCGCGCCCACGGACAGGTACGCGGCATTCCGATTGAAGTCGCCCCAGACCCGGTTATGAAGCAATGCGACTCCTCCGCGTTCCGCCAGTTGTCGTAACGCAGGAAGCTTTCCGCCCGGTTTCAGGTCATCGATTGTGACGCCAGAAATCAGGACGAGAACG
Source organism: Armatimonadota bacterium (assembly GCA_014379275.1). Taxonomy (GTDB): domain Bacteria; phylum Armatimonadota; class Armatimonadia; order Armatimonadales; family Armatimonadaceae; genus JACMIU01. The sequence goes on from JACMMA010000154.1 coordinate 6,575, forward strand.
GCTTTCGGCTTGTCGGCGGCGTGTGCGGGGTGGGGAAGTGTGAAAAGAAGGGTGAGGGCGAGGAGCGTGATGAGAAGGGTCGCGCGTCCTGCCCTCACCCTACCCAACCGCCCCAACCAGCACCGCCTCCGCCGCCGCCAGTGCCTCAGCAATCTTGCTGGCGTCCTTGCCGCCCGCCTGGGCGAAGTCGGGGCGTCCGCCACCGCCGCCGCCCGCCGTGGTCGCTGCCGCTTTTACCAGGTTACCGGCGTGTGCCCCCGCCGCGACCGCGTCTTTCGATGCTTTCACGACGAACAAGGCTTTGCCGTCGGTGTTCGCGGCTAACAGGACCACGCCGGAGCCCATGCGGTTCAGTACGTCGTCCGCCAAACCGGATAAGGCTTGCCCGTCGGCGATCCCTTCCGCCTGCGTGATGATGGCTTTGACGGTGCCGATGGTCTTCGCCGTTTCCACGAGCGATGCCGCCTGATTCCCGGACTGTGCCTGTCGCTGTTTGGCGAGTTCGGCTTTCAGGGATTTCAGTTCCGCCTGCAGTTTCTCGACCGCTTCCGGCGCGGCGTCCGACTTCACGCCGAGGAGTTGCGCGACCTGTTTCAGTGTCTCAGCGCTCGCCTTGTCGAACGATTCCGCGCCGCGCCCGGTGAATGCTTCGATGCGCCGCACGCCCGCCGCCGCCGATCCTTCGGAAACCAAACGGAACAGCCCGATGTTTGCGGCGTTCTGTACGTGCGTCCCGCCGCAAAACTCGCGCGAGTATTCTCCGCCGACGGAAACGACGCGTACCACATCACCGTACTTTTCGCCGAACAACATCATCGCGCCCAGGTTACGTGCCTCGTCTATCGGCAGTTCCCTGATCTCGACCGGCAGACCGTCAAGGATCGCTCCGTTGACGCGGGCCTCGACTTCCTTAATCTGCTCTGGCGTCAGGGATTGCCCGTGCGCGAAGTCGAATCGTAACCGATCCGGCGCGACGAGCGAACCCTTTTGCTGAACGTGCGTTCCCAATTCGTGGCGCAACGCTTCGTGCAGTAGGTGCGTCGCGGTATGGTTACGCTGGATGTCGGCGCGGCGCGACTCCGTCACGGTCGCCGTCACCCCGTCTCCGACCGACACGGTGCCGTCCGAAACCGTCGCCCGGTGGAAATACAAGCCGTTTTGCTTCTTCGTGTCGGTAACGGAAACCACGAACGTCGTGCCGCGCAACGTACCCGCGTCGCCTACCTGCCCCCCGGCTTCGGCGTAGAATGGCGTGTCGTCGAGAAGTACGTCGACGACTTGCCCCTCGGTCGCCGTCTCGACCGGTTTACCGTCTGCGATCAAGCCGAGGATTCGGGAGGAGGAAGTCGTTTCCGTGTAGCCGACAAATTTCGTCAGCGGCAGGGAGCGGAGCAGTTCCTTGAGATCTTCATCCCCCGTCACCCAGGTCGCCTTGCTCCCCTTGCCGGAAGCGGTCGCATGAACCGTTTCCGCCGTCTCGTAGGAGGCGCGATCAACCACGATACCGCGCTCCGCCGCGACTTCCTGTGTTACCTCGAACGGCAGACCGTTCGTCTGGTAGAGGTCGAACGCTTCCTCGCCAGAAATCGCGCCGCGTTCTAGAAGTTCATCCAGCAGCGACAAGCCCCGTTTCAGCGTGTTGCGAAACTGGGTTTCCTCGGTGCGCACCTGCCCCAGAATATAGTCGAGCCGGTCGGTCAGTTCCGGGTAAGCGTCCTTCATCACTCCCACGACCGTGGGAACGGCGCGGTCTAAAAACGGTTCGTCCGTAAAGCCGAGTGTGCGAATACCCGCGACGATAGCACGGCGCATCAGTCGGCGCAGAACATAGCCACGCCCGGTCCGGTCCGGCGTGACGCCGTCGGCGATCAGGAATGTCGTCGCGCGGGTGTGGTCGGCGATCCGGCGGAACGCGATGTCCACCGGCGCGTCGGGCATCGATGTATAAGTTTTCCCCGACAGATTTTCCAGGTCCGCGATCACCGGGCGTAGCAAATCGGTCTCGAACGGACCCGACAGGCGGTTGATCGCCGCCGCCGTGCGGTCCAGACCCATCCCGGTGTCGATATTTTTCTTCGGGAGAGGTATCAGTTGGTACGCGTCGCCCTCGCCCTGCCCGGTGAACTGCGTGAACACGAGGTTCCAGATTTCCAGCCAGCGAGTTCCCTCGCCATCCCATTCGGCGTCGAACGGCTCGTCCGGCTTCGTGTCGAAGAATATCTCGCTACACGGCCCGCACGGTCCCTGCGACTTCGTCTTGATAGCGTTGGAGGGCCAGTAGTTCGTCTTCTCCCCGAGGCGCGTTACACGCTCCCTAGGCAGTCCACACACCTCGTGCCACAGACGGAACGCTTCGTCGTCGTCTTGAAAAATGGTGACGCGCAAATCTTTCGGGTCGAGTTTCAACACCTCGGTCAGAAACTCCCACGCCCACGTGACCGCCTCGACCTTGAAATAATCGCCGAACGCGAAGTTGCCGAGCATTTCGAAAAAGGTACAATGCGACGTGTCGCCAATGTCCTCGATGTCGTTGGTGCGTAGGCACTTCTGGGATGTAGTGAGGCTGTTCCGGGGCGGCGTGGCGCGGTCCTCGAAGTAGGCTTTGAACGGCACCATCCCGGCGACGGTGAAAAGGAGGGTCGGGTCGTCGGTCACGAGGGAATCGCTCGGAAGACGGAGTGCCCCCTTGCTTTCAAAAAATTGCAGATATTTCTGGCGTAATTCGCGGGCTAACATAGTACAAACAGTATACGGCGCGAGGGCGGTTTTGGTAAAGGCGGATTCGGGGATTGTAAACCTCCGGCGGAAGCGAAGCGCTTGGGTTGCCTTCGGCTTGCGTTCCCTGCGGGAACCGGACGGTCAAACGGGACCGCCGGACGAGTCCGGCAAATCCGTTTCCGAAGGCAGCCCAAGCGCTTCGCTTCCGCCGGAGGTTTACAATCCCCGAACCAAAATCACTCCATCTCCTCAGGCACCAGATGTACGATCTCTTGCTCGCCCGTTCGCCGAAACACCGTCACCGGGACGCGGACGCCGACCCGCTCGTCGGTCAGGAGGCGGTGCAGGTCCTCGATCCCGGCGATGGGGTTTCCGTCCAGCGCGATGATCACGTCGCCCTCCTTGAGCGCGGAGCGGTATGCCGGGCTGTTCGGCGTGATCTGCGCGACCAAAATGCCGGACTTCGGACCGTCTTTCCCGGCGAAGCGGCGGGGCAGGTCGACGTTCTGACCCGCGACGCCGATGACCGAGCGGCGGATGCGCCCGTCCTTTATCAGCTTCCCCGCGACCCATTTCGCCGTGTTGATCGCGGTCGCGAAGCAGATCCCCTGCGCCGCAGAAATGATTGCGGTGTTGACGCCGATCACCTGACCGCGGCTGTCGACGAGCGGACCGCCGGAGTTGCCGGGGTTCAGCGCGGCGTCGGTCTGGATCACATTGTCGAGCATACGCCCCCCGTAAGATGGCAGCGACCGACCGAGCGCGGAAACCACGCCCGCCGTGACCGACGTTTGGAAGCCGAACGGGTTGCCGATAGCGACCGCCACCTGCCCGACGCGCACCGTCGCCGAATCCGCGAGACGTGCGGCATGCAGATGGGGCGCGTCCACGCGGATCACGGCAAGATCCGTGTGCGGGTCATCGCCGATTAGCTCGGCGCTGAAGCGACGGCCGTCGCCGAGCGCGACCGACAGTGACGCGTTCCCGCCGCCCCCACGGACGACATGGCTATTGGTCAAAATATAGCCGTCCGGGGTAAGTACGAATCCCGACCCA
>JACMMA010000845.1 GCA_014379275.1 Armatimonadota bacterium
CAGTAAAGACATCGATGTTCTCCGCAAATTGCTGGGCGAAGGCGGCGAGCCGGACGGTAAAAAGATCGGCAAGGCGCTGGTGAAGCTTGCCGACCACATCGACGGTCTGGACAATGCCGAACTTGTCAAAGGCGTGAAAACACGCTTACACTCGCTCGCGCGGCTTCTGCGAAGCGAAGGCGAAGAACTCACCGCGTAACAGAGTACGCCGAAAACCGAGAGAAGCCGCGTCGCGTCTGCCACGCGGCTTTTTGTCGCCTCGCCAAATGACGCGGTGAACCCCCGGCGCATCTGCGACTGCCGGGAACTGACCCGCCCTTCAAGCCGATTAGGCCGTTTTCGGTGTGCAATCGGAAACCTCCTTTCACCGTCTCACCGCCTCGTCCTCTACAAAATGGCTATACACCGCGCCGCGTTGTACAATCACAGCACGACGATGGAGCGCACATTTACTTTCCTTTTCACCGATATCGAGGGTAGCACGCGGATGTGGGACGAGCAACCGGAAGCGATGTCGCACGCGCTCCGCTGGCACGACGATCTGCTTCGCCGGGCAATCGCCGAGAGCGGCGGGCAGACATTCAAAACCGTCGGGGATGCGTTCTGCGCCGCGTTCGAAACGCAGGCACAAGCGGCGCGGGCGGCACTGACCGCACAGAACGCGCTGGGACAGCCCGCCCCGGGAGATTTAAGGCTTCGCGTACGCATGGCGATCCATACCGGCGGAGCCGAGGAGCGCGGCGGCGATTACTTCGGGCCGACGCTGAACCGGGTCGCGCGGCTTCTCGCCATCGGGCACGGCGGGCAGACACTCCTATCACAGGCGGCACGCGCCGGGCTGGGCGCGGCGTTTGATGGCCAGGTGCACGACCGCGGCAGCCATCGTTTGCGCGACCTGTCCCGCGACGAGCAGGTGTATGAACTGGTCGGTGCCGGGACCGATCCGAACGCCCCGCCCGCATTCCCGCCCCTCCGGTCGCTTTCGAGCCTCGACCGGCATAACCTTCCTATCCAGCTTACCTCTTTCATCGGACGCGAGACCGAACTCGCCGACGTGAAGGCGCGGGTGGGGAAGACGCGGCTGCTGACACTGACCGGGAGCGGCGGTTGTGGCAAAACGCGCCTGATGCTACAGGTGGCAGGCGATGTGTTGTCCGGCGACGGCGACGGCGTATGGCTGGTCGAACTCGCGCCGCTCGGAACATCGCCCGACGTGGTTCCCGCTATAGCACACGCGGTCGGTGTCCGCGAAGTCCCCGGCGTCCCGCTACTGCAAACGCTCAGCGACGAACTCAAGCCCAAACGCTTGCTCCTTCTGCTGGACAACTGCGAGCATCTGTTGCAAACGTGCGCCGAAGTCAGCCATGCCCTGCTCACGGCTTGCCCGCACCTGTCGATCATCGCGACGTCGCGCGAGGCTCTGGGTATCTGGGGTGAGCAGACGTACCGCGTGCCCTCCCTGCCGCTGCCGCCGCCTGCCGGGGCGTACGGCGAAAGGGAAAGCGTGGTGAGCATCGAGGAGTTGGGCAATTTTGCGTCGGTGCGCCTGTTCGTGGAGCGTGCGCGCCAGCTCAAACCGGAGTTCCAACTGTCTCCGGCGACGTCACGCGCCGTCGCCTCCATCTGCCGACGGCTGGACGGCATCCCGTTCGCCATCGAGCTTGCCGCCGCCCGCGCCCGCTCGCTCCCGGTCGAGGAGATCAACGACCGGCTGGACAACCGCTTCCGCCTGCTCACCGGCGGAAGCCGCACCGCGTTGCCGCGCCAGCAGACGCTACAGGCGACACTCGACTGGAGTTACGGCTTGCTGACGGGGCAGGAACGGCGTCTGCTCCGCAATCTGTCGGTTTTCGTCGGCGGGTGGACGCTCGAATCGGCGGAAAAGGTGGGCGCAGACGCCGAGATCGAAGATTTCGAAGTGCTGGATCTGGTGGACTTATTGCTTTCCAAGTCGCTCATCCAGGAGGACGGCGGGGTTCGCTACCGGATGCTCGAAACCGCCCGCCAGTATGCCACGGACCGGCTACGCGAGAGCGGCGACGCGGCACAGGTTCATGTCCGTCACCTCAACTACTTCGCGGACTGGGTGCGAAAGACCGACCGGATGATCGACGAGTCCAGCCACCAGCGCGACGGCTTGAACGCGATAGACGCCGACTACGATAACCTGCGCGCCGCCATGCAATGGGGCATGGATCATCCCGACGGCGAAGTGCCGCTTACCGTCGGCGTTTCGTTGTTCCGATACTGGGAAGTGCGCGGTTTATTGCGGGAGGGCCAGGAATGGATCGAAAAACTCCGTGCCGCCTGCCCGCCGGGTGACAGCCCGACCGTGACTCAGGTTCTCGCACTACACAGCGAAGCCATGCTGAACTCCCATCAGGGGCGGCAGGACGTGGCCCGCCGCTTGTACGAGACTGCGCTCGAATTCGCGCATGGGTGCGGCGACACGAAGCGGATCGCCATGATCGAGGGGCAACTCGGCGGCATTATCGCCGGGGCGGGCGAGCTACGGCGGGGGCTGGAGCTTCAGGAGTCTTCTGCACGCCGCCACCGCGAGAACGGGTCGGATCACATGGTCGCCGTCGCGACCGGGAACATAGGCGTCACGTATCAGATGCTCGGCGAATGGGAACCGGCTCGGGTGGCGATGGAGGAAGCGCTGGCCATGCACCGGCAACTCGGTAACGGGCGTAGTGCGGCGATCACGCTACATAATCTGGGGCGGGTGTACCTCGAACAAGGCGATCTGGCGCGGTCGGAGGACGCGCAGAAAGAAAGCCTGCGCATCTTCACCGAATTAAACACACGTTTATACGCGATTCATTGCCTGGAAGCGTTCTCCTACCTGTCCCACCGGCAGGGCGACCCGGCGCGCGGAGCACGACTCGCCGGAGCCGCCGACAGCGCACGTAAGGCTATCGGCGCGGTCCTGAACCCGATGGACGCCGAGGAGTTCTCTCGGGAGCAACAACCGATCCGGAGCGCACTGGGCGGGGACGGCTACGAAAAGGCATGGCAAGACGGTGCGGCACTTTCGCTCGCCGAGGCTACCGGAGTCGCGCTCGGCTCGTGACGGGGATCATCTTGTCGCGTTTCTCAGTGCGGTTAGCACACCGCGCAATGCCGCCACGGTCGCCGGGTCGGAAACGGAACCGTCCGCGTCGAGTTTTGTGCGAACCAGTCCGATAGCAAACGACGCTTCGGGAACGACGTTCGCGGACATCACGGTCAGGGTTTGCACAAGCCACGCGCGGGCGCTCGCACCGCCCTCAGGAGAGGGTGACGCGGAAAGCGCGGCGACCGGCTTGTCGACCATCTCGCCCGACCCGACCAGCCAGTCCAGCGCGTTTTTGAGCGAGCCGGGCATCCCGTGGGCGTATTCGGGCGTGCAAATCACTACGGCGTCGGACCCGGTGAGCAGTTCGCGCAGGGCTTGTACGACGGGCGGGGCGGGTTCGGTGTCGCGCTCCGGCGAGAAATGTGGCAGGTCGTCCAAACCGCCGTAAATCGCGACCGAAACATCGTCCGGCGCGAGTCCCGCGAGTGCGCGAAGCAACGACGTGCTCGAAGACTCAGGGCGTAAACTACCGGATAGAGCAACGATCTTCACCTTCGTCTCTCCACAATGATCACAGTTACTTCCCCAGTGGGTGCTTTCGGTGGCTTCATTTCTTGGTTTCGACAGGGGATAGGGCGACTGAAAACGGTTCCCCTCTAGACCCACCTACCGCGACCGGTTCCCCGCCGGGGACGAGGAGGATTACGGAGTTGACGCTCGACCTTCTGGTCGCATCCCCGACGGCTTTGTTCGGTCCCTTCACCGTTTCACTCACGGCTTTACCGGTTGCGATCCGCGCCACTATATTGTCGCGTTCGGGTACGGTAGTCCCGCTTACTTCGTAGACTTCTCTGCCCCGGCGCGTCACGACGTGAAACGTATCGGTTGCGCCGACTTCGACGCGTATCGAGGAATCCGTGCCGAAAGCGAAATCGAGGTTGTATCGTGGCTCCGGCACCCGGGCATCGACATGGTACGCGGTCGCAAGTCCGGCGATGACCGCAAACACGGCAAGTATCGGTGTATATTTCATAGGAGACCTCTGGTAGCAAAAATGAGATAACAGTAAGTTCTTCGCGAATCGGGAAACACCTGCGATAAATATCAGAATTTAGGGCTATTCGGCTGTCGCAGCGATTCGCTAACACGGTCCATGCGCGAACTCTCCGTCCGAAGGACGTCTGGCGAAGCCACCCATCCCGCGGTTTCAACTGACGGGGGAACGAGGGGAATGTTGGGAAACTTTCGCTTCTTGATTAACCATCTGCCGACCCGACCGCTCACGTTCCCTCCCGGCTTTTGACTATCGGTGGCGGTTGGACAACGGGAGGCGGTCCCGTCAGCGGCGCATCTAGCGCGGTCACGGGCGGCGTGCCGGGGGGCGCCTGTTGTGTTTGTACAGGTTGCTCGAATCGCGGCGGCTGATACGGCTCCCCGGTAGATTGCTGAGCAGGTTGCGAATTCGGTGGTTGCGTCTGCGCGGGCTGGACCGCCCCCTTCGCCGCGTTCCAGAGCGACGAGACACCCTGTGATACGCCTTGGAGCGCGTCCTGTGCCACGGCGGATGCTGTCTGAACGACACCCCCGCCCTGTGTTGATGGCGGGTTATAGACTGGTGGTTGTCCTGGCGCGCCCGGCGGCGGATACGCTTCGCGCTCGGTAGACGATCCGCAGTTCGGGCAGAATTTGGTCCCCGGTGCGAGTTTCGTCCCGCACCGCCCGCAATCCACCGACGCCCCGCCTGCCGCCCGCTCCGGATGCAAATCCTGACCGCATTCCGGGCAGAACGACAGCGATGCTGTCACCATCTTTCGGCACCGCGAGCACTTGACCTGTTGCCCGAGCTGGCTGGATGCCATCATATCGCGGGGATAGTTCCCGTCGAGGATCTGTTGGTATTTCCCGCCCTGTTCCCACTCGTCCAGTCCCTTCGCGCGGTATACGACCTGTGGATGGCTCAGTTGCCAGTTATACATCACGAACAGGAAGGCGCGGGATAGCCCCTCCAAACCCGACGTTTGCGAGTGGGCGCGCGCCTGTTCCAGAAAAGCATCCAGGTTCGCCTCGTTGTCGAATCGTGTCGAGCCGCCGCCGAGTTTCATCAGAGCGGAAAGAGCCTGACGTGGGTCCTGCACCACCAGAAGGCCGGCTCGGTCGCAACTCATTTCCGCCTGTCGCATCCATTCGTAGAATGCCGCGACGAGACCGAGACCGGCGATCTGACCGAGTCCTAGCGTCGCCTGACCGAGAATCTCCAGAAGCGGCATCAGCATCCGCCCGATCTCCATATATAAGACGTGACCCGCCTTGATGTGCCCACACTCATGCCCGATAACGAAAAGCAGTTCCTCGTCGGTGAAATGCGCCACGAGCGATGAATGAAGCACGATGAAAGTCTGGTTCGCGCCCGACGTGTACGCGTTGAATACCTCGCTCTGGTGGATGTACAACTCGGGCTCGGTAATCTGTAGCACCTCGCACGATTCGCGGAGCATCCGGTGAAGCGTCGGGTATTGTTTGGGACCGCATCGTATCGATTCCGCCGAGTTTTGCGCGTACGAAATCTTATCGAGTGCCATCTCATGAAACTTGCGCAGAATCTGCGGCAGGAGCGGGATCTTCTGGATATTTTCCAGCGCGGCGCGGTCCGTGTCACTCACGAATGCGGCGGAACTCAGACTATCGAGACGGACCCGGTCGCGGGCGTCCCACGGGGTCGCGGAGGGCATAACGGTTTCGGTGTCGGGCATAATGTCAGAAGTTTACCCGAACCACTCTGGCTTTATGCCCATGATACGCATCCGATTTCATGTTCCCGTGGCCCCAGCCAGGACGCGACGATACCCGCGCACTCCTCCGGGGACTGATCCGACGCATCCAGCACCCTGCCAAAGTCGGACGACTCACTGATCAAGCGGCGTTGCATCCGCGCGAGTCCCGGCACACGGTTCCCGCGATTCACCTCCCGACGCTCCGCGACGGAAAGCGAGCAACACACGGAAACGCATAGAGGCTCGAATCGCGACCACTCGGAAACACACGCGGCTAGGTCGTCGCCCCAAAACCCCGTCTCCACGATGACGTTGTTCCCGCCATCCACCATCGCGGCGACAGCGCGGCGCATGCCGTGCAGTAGCCTCGCGGCGTCCCGCCCGGCGGTGATGTTTTCGAGTGAGCCGTCCTCCGCCCGTATCCAGTGAAAGCCGTCGAAACGCCCGTCGCCGTGCGGGAACATCGGTAGAAAGTGATCGGTGCCGACGTAAAGGTACAACCCCGTTAATACGGCTTGCAGGGCGCGGGCGAGCGTCGTCTTACCCGTGCTCGACGCGCCGTTCAGGTGGATCATCCTACCGGGTGGCGAAATGGGTGTCGGCGAAGTCAAGATATTGCTCCCAATCATACGCGGTGACATCGTGCTTGCCGGTGCGCAGGTGGTAGCGAACCGTGTCCCCGACGGGCGTATCCGGCGCAGGAAACGTCGCGTTTCCCAATCCCTTGTTTCCGAACAAATGGTAAACGCTTTCCGTCGCCTTCGCCCCGAGAAACTCCCCGCGCGGGTCCGCCCACAAATCTTCCGTCGCGCTCGCCACGTAAAGCGGGCGCGGCGCGGTGAGTGCCAGTAGACTGTGCGCGTCCACCGGTAGCGCGTCCTCGTTATCGGCGTAGTGCGCGTACCGGGCGGCGAACCAGTGCGGGAAGTTGCGCACCAGGTCCGCGATATTCTCACCGAAGCGCCGCCGCGAGATAGCCGCGCCGCCTTCGCCGGAGTTGTTAGCGATCACCAGCGCGAACCGCTCGTCCTGCGCCGCCGCCCAGAGTGCGGTCTTGCCGAGCCGGGAGTGACCGATCAATGCGACGCGGCGGGCGTCCACCGCCGGTTCGTGCTCCAGACAGTCCATCGCGCGGCTTAACGCGTAAGCCCATGTTCCGATGGCTCCGCATTCTGCGTCCTCGGTAATCGGGAGCGAGGCGCGTATCCCCCGCTTCGCCCCGCCGCCGAAATCCGCTTCGATCTCCTCATAGCACGCCGTCGCCAGGGCGTAGCCCCGTTTCAGTACGGTTTCCACCTGCCAGCGGCTTGCCTGGTCCCCGCGCGGGGTCGCCGGAAGATGGTAGACGACACCCGGTTTCTCGCCATCGCGTTTCCACTGCGGCACGGGCGTGACGCCGGGTTCGTCACTCACCGTGTGATTCCCGAGGAAGTTTAAGCCGAGAAACGCGGGACACGGCTTCGGCGAGTCGGTCGGGACGTACAGGAGGAGATGGAACCGCGCCTCCCCGATGCGAACAACAATCTCTTTGCGCATCGCCCGCCCGCCGAACGCAGTACCTTCCCCGGTCACCTCAAAGTCGACATCCCCCGTGACCGGCGGCGTTTGCCCGAAAACGTTCTCCGCGAATAGGCGTAGTAATTCCGGCCGCCGTTTCTGTTGCCATGTGTCGGTGGTGGTAACCGGCAAGCCGTCCTCCTGTATCAGCAGGTCGGGCAACGTGTACACAGGGACCGATGCTTCATCGTAGATGGACA
>JACMMA010000846.1 GCA_014379275.1 Armatimonadota bacterium
AAAACGGGTCCCATTAAGGAAGCGGTTCCGCCGGGGGCAGGGAACCGCTTCCTTTTTTTCGTCCGCTCCCGTAACTTATGGGTTGCACCGGGCGGCGAATCCGCCGGGCAGACACTTATGTCTCGATACGTCCGGGCGCGGACGCGGTATTAACCATTTTTCCCGCGATGAAGTTGAGAGGGTGTCGGCGAGGTGCGGAGAACATAGCATCGACAGAGACTCGCCCGGTGGCAACTCCGCGCCCTCTGGAAGTTCTGACGAGGTCGAGATGGTCTCATAGTGCGCCAATATCGACGCCAGACGAGACCGTGATGATCTGCCGCAAACATGCAATGAAACGAGGACGTTCAGCACTGCTCCCTTAGAGTAGTAAGCCGGTGATGACAAGGTTTCGCCAGCGGGCGCAATGTCCTGAATTTTCTACACGCAACCTGTTTATTCGGTCGCCGGGCATACCCACTCAGGCAACCGTTCGTACTTTAGCAAAACTCGCTATATAATACGTCGAATGAACCTTTTGTAATTTATAAAAAACTCCTCTTTCCACGTCGAGCATAGCACCCATGAGATGCCTTTGCGGGAACTTAGAACACGAGTGTAATCAGCATGGATTTTGGTGGAGTAGTCAACCTATCACGGCGGTTGCTCGTCAACGAGACTGTACAAAACACCGATACTTTGTCTGGTCTGGTGCCGCTCTTCGTGTTGCCCCCTGCATTTGAAACATTGCGCCTTTCTCTGTCGAAAACAATTGGTGCCATCGAGTTTCAGATGCTCCTTTCCCGTGCGTTAGTCCTGGCAAAACGGGAAATCCCCTGGTTGCAAGCAGTCCGTGTCCGCAAGGATTCTTCGCTTGAAGGATTGGTAGAGGCAGGGCAATTACAGACTAAAGATATGGCAACGCAGGGATGCGTGATACTCCTTTCTCACGTCCTTACACTCCTGATGATCTTTGTTGGCGAAGGCTTAACCCTCACTCTCGTTCGCGACGCCTTGCCTGATATTCCCTCAATTTAGTGGATGTGCCTCCCAGTAAGACCAGAACCCAGTATTCCTGTTTTCGCGGGCACTCCAGGTACACTATGGGCATGACTGGAACCACGATGAGTGCCGGTGCGGACGACTTGTTCATCGCGGTGATGGCTCTGAACCGGCGGACCTTCGACGCCGGAAATTTTGACGACGCCTATCACGCACTGGCGGCGGCACTGCACCTGGGACAGATGACAGGGAACCATCACAGCCTCGTCCTGGTTGCGCAGACGGCACGAGAGCAACTGGCCCGGATCGACCGGGACGCTCCCGGTTACAGGCACTCCAGTCTCTCCACACGTCAGCGCGGCTACAAAATGCCGGGCGTCTGGGAAGTGCTTGCGAATGTGGCGCAAGCGCATGTCGGGTCCTCGGATGCCGTATACCCTGTGGCAGCGAAGCAACATAAGGAAGTATGAACGGCGGCATCTGAGCGCTAAGTCCCGATTCCCCGTCGGCTCCGCCAGACCTGTCGGAACTTATGGACGAGACCGCATGGTTCATCCTTCAGTCGAAATCCCCGGCGACGCTCGCCATTTACCGGCGCGACTGCGCCGCATTCATCTGCTGGTGCCAGCGTCGCGGGCTGGTCCCACTGCCTGCCGCCGCAGAGACTGTCGCCTTGTATCTGACAGAGCGTTCCCGGACCGACAAGCCAGCGAGGTATGGGCATTCTCACAAATTGTTGTCACTTGCCGTTAAAAGACGTGTGGGGAAGGAAAACTATGGCAGGTTTACCCCCACGCTGCGGAGAAAATGCTCCCATGCAAACGCGGCACAGCGACTATACCTCTCCCGGCGATGCTTCCCTTAGCGGTCCCACCGTCACCCCCTACCCGTTCGCGGACGGCGATCTGGCGCGGCGTCTGGAACGCACCGAGGCGAACGCCGCCGCCCGGTTCGTTGAAGCGCGGGCGCGGGTATTCCCCCAAAGCGGTGCCGGGTGGATGGAATTCGCGGGCGCGTTCGCCCTGTACGACGGCGTCGACTCGCCGGTGAGGCAGACGTTCGGTCTGGGGATGTTCGACCCGGTGACGCCCGGCGTGCTGGACGAGATCGAGCGTTACTTCACGGCACGCGGTGCCCCGGTCCTGCACGAGGTCTGCCCGCTCGCCGGGGTCGCTCTCGCGGCTCTGCTCCATGAGCGGGGCTATCTCCCGGTCGAGTTCACCAGCGTGATGTATCGCCCCATCCATGTCGATACCGGGCACACACAGACACACGGGGGCAGCGGGGTCACGGTGCGCGTCATAGGCCCGGCGGAGGCGGACGTGTGGGCGCAGACGAGCGCGGGCGGGTGGGGCGAGATGCCCGGAGCGTCCGGGTTCCTGAGAGACATCGGCGCGATAAACGCCGCGCGGGAGGACGCGGTCTGTTTCCTCGCGGAGTTGGGCGGTGAGCCAATCGCCGCCGCCGCCCTTTGCGTAAGTCCCGGCGAAGGCGTCGCCCAGATGGCGGGGGCGTGTACCCTACCGGGGGCGCGGAGGCGGGGGGCGCAACTCGCCCTGCTCGCCGCGCGGATGCGTCACGGAGCCGCGCGGGGTTGCGACGTCGCGATGATCGGCGCGGAGCCGGGGAGTGCTTCCCAGCGCAACGCCGAGCGGCACGGCTTCCGCGTCGCCTACACGCGCGTTAAGTGGCAGTTAACACACGCGTAGGCGAAGCGGCGGGCGAAGAAAACTAACCCCGGAAGTGGAAACGCCTTCTTTCTATCCTCCTTAGATCAGAAAGTGTTACGCCCACGTATAAACAGTCCCCCCGTGCTTGCGGGCAAACAGGCGTCTCCTTTCATGGTTGAGAGGCTGAAGTCTTCTTGGCGTACGATTTTTTCCGTCTCGCGAGCGGACCCCGATCAGCCCCACACTTTCCGCAACATCAGCGAGATACGCTCCCGGTTTCTGGTCAGGACGACTCCGTCAGGAATCGAGGCGTTTTACCGCGGTTTGAACGCGCTCCCCGCCGGACCGCCCGATGTGGCACAGGCTATCGCTATCGCTTCGGAATACGGCATCGAGATTCTGCCGCCGTAGGTCCGCTTTTTGTCTACGCGCGGCGCGCGGTGTGGCGGCCCTTAGTCTCCCGGACAATAAGGACCCCGAGTACGATCAGCGGCAGGGTAAGCGCCCACCAAGAGGATGTTTTCAGTGCCAGAGTCGTCAGGCCGGAAAGGATGGCGCCTGTCACGTAAGCCGCGTAGATGCCGCCCTGCAGAAGCATTTGCCGCTTCGGTACGGGCGGTTCACCTTCGCCTCGCCGCCGCGCGATGGAGGATAGGGTATCGACAGCCTCCTCAACGAGCTGGGTGAGTGTGCCGGAGATGTACGAGGTCCGCACCGGAGTTGTGGCATGCCCCGCGCGGTCTCGCCGCCTAAGAACCGTGTTCTGGATGCCCATAGCGAATGCCAGAGATGCCCCGCAGAAGAGAGTCGACCAGCCGAGATTCGCGTCGCCAGTCCCGTTGGTTACCCCGACAACGATGGCGCCGGTGATCGCCGCCGCCTCCAGAGCAAGCGCTGCCGCACCTGACGGTAAACCGAGATACTTGCGGGGCCGAATACCCTCGCTGCCGCTATCAACCGTCTCCGTTTCAGCGGATTGCGCAAAGAGACGGCCCGACACAATGCCGATAATAAACCAGGGAAGGGGATACGCGCGCTGGGCCGCGGCGGCCCAGTGTCCCGTACCGACCGACACACTGGCCGCGACTGTGTTACCGCTCATGTGGGCTGTGAAGAGATGCGCCAGGAGCAGGTACCCGGCGGCATCGATAAAGCCCGCGGTCCCTGCCAGTAGCACGGCGGGCCATACCGCATCTTCCTCAAGCGGACCGGCTTGAAGAGCGGGGTGAACAGGGCGGTGAACGACTGGCAGAGCCATGATTAATCTCCTTTTCGGGTTTGGGTAAGCCCCGCAGGGCTACCCAGTATCCGCCAACTTGACGAGGACGGGCTTGGTCTTCGAGAGGCTGGCGAGGGTCTGCGAGTCCAAGTTCAGATGCGTTTGTACCAGGCACGGTGTCGTCAGCGCCATCCACTGATTGAGTGAAACGTCGGCAAAGTAGGAACTCCGGAACATTTCCAGGTAACGCAGAGTTTCGCTGCCGGTGTTCTCTATGTAGTGGCCCAGCGCGAAGGGCACATAGCCGACATCTCCGGCCTGATAGTCGAAGGTTCGAGCCTTGCCTGCGGAGAAGACACTCATCCGTGCGCTTCCGTCGATATAGTACTGCCATTCATCGCTGTTGGGATGCCAGTGGAGTTCACGCATACCGCCCGGTTCGACCTCCACCAGCGCCATCGCAATAGTGCTCGCCGCCGGAAACACCGCCGAGTCGACCACCCGGACCTGCCCCCCCGCCACCTTCAGGGGCGGCATACTCTGGATATAGTAGCTGTACTGGATAGGCGTCTCCCCGGCGGGAGAGACGACCCGGTCCCCGGAGAGCGGACCGGGGACCGCCCCGCTCAGTATCCAGCGCGTATGCTCGATGTCCTGCGGAAGGCTGGCGAAAGCGGATTCCGGAACGCCGAAGTTCTTGGCGAGCACCGACCGCGGGGTATGTACAAACCAGTCGCTGAGCAGAAAGGTCTCATTTTCCGAGAAGTTGCCGTCATCGAACACCAGCAGGAACTCGCACCCTTCGTCCAGACCCTGGATCGAGTGGGGGATTCCAGCGGGAAAGTTCCACAAGTCGCCTACACCGACATCGTCGATAAAGTTGCGCCCCTGCGGGTCGATAGCCGTGATCCGGGCACGACCTGCAAGCATATACGCCCATTCGGCCTCTTTATGCCAGTGCAGTTCGCGAATACCGCCGGGCTGGAGCCGCATATTCACCCCGGCAAGTGTCGTCGCGATCGGCAGTTCGCGCGCGGTCACCTCCCTGGCCCAGCCGCCGGGAGCAAGCCGGTTCCGCGCGGCGGAGAACGAGAACTTGAGATTAGGAAGCGTTCCGGCATCGGTGTAGGGCGACGACAGTAGGTCCGGGTTTTCCGTCTCCATCGGCAGGTTTCGCGGCCCCAGAATAGAGCCGCCTCGATCCGCCTGAACCGGTTCGGCCAGAGGGTTAGCGTTTGTACCGCTTGTACGATTCATATTTTCACTCCGTTCGTTCGTCAAATCCATTTCTCAAGCGTCGGCCTGCAGATGCGCCTCGACAAACCAGAGCCACTGGTCCGTACCGCGCGAAACCTGCGTAAACAGGTCCGCCGTACCCTGATCTCCCGCGGTGCCTGCCGTGTCGATGTCCTGCCGCACCGCTCTGGCGAAAATCGCGAGCACTGCGGAGAGCGCCGTGCAGTGGTCCCGGCCGGTGGAGATGTCGAGTGGATAGGGGGTAAGCTGCGCGCGCTGGACCGCCACCTTCGCCGTCCCTTCCGCCACCCCGCCAAGCTGGACTACACGCTCCGCGATAAGGTCGATATATTCGAGTATCGCATCCGAAACCTCGTCGAACAGCCGGTGCAGCGCGATAAAATTCGGTCCTTTGACATTCCAATGGGCTTGCTTTACCTGCGTCTGAAGCGCGATGGCATCTGCCAATCGGAGGTTCAGCGTTTCGATCATCTGCGCCCGCGTGAGAGCGGGCATGTCGTTTCTCGTCTGATACATGGTCGTTGCCTTTCTAATTTCTACAAGTTCTGCAATCGTCTTGTGTAAGAAGTTCCATAAGAGGGTGATCGAAACAATAAAACGGGATCGTCGGTTGCGGCGATACCATCTGCCATCACCAGGGGGTCATAGTTGATCTTGTAGCTACCTGCCTCCGCGGAAGGCGTCGCGGATACCAGCGTCAGTGTCCCCGCCTTCACCTCTTTGCGGCCTTTCGGCCATAGGATGGTCGGGTTATTCTGCTCGTCACCGGGTTCGCCAATGGTCAGGACCAGGTCCCAGCGCGCCGGCCCTTTCGCAAAGCGTTCCATCAGCGCCTTTTCGAGGAAGTCCTGCGGCGCCGACGCCAGTTCCGCGTTTGTAAGCTGCTTTTCCCCGTCCTGCGGCACGAAGCGGAACTTTACGAGCGTAACGTTACCCCGCTTATTGAGGAACCGGAACGTATGAATGCCAAAATAGGCGCAGTTCGCATAGCTTGGCGGCGGATTATTCGAGGTCAGAAATGCCGTCTGGCTCGCGTTATCGTGGTGAGTTGCCAGGAATGCCTTGAACTTGGCCGGGTCCGACTTCCCCGTAGCGGGATCGATGGCCAGCGCCACGAATTTGTCCAGGAATGTCTGCGGCACGGCGGCGAAGAACATCGGCGTATGAAGCATCGTCATATGATGCAGACCGCCGTTCGGCAAGCGGAACTCCACCGCCAACCCACGGCTGCTCTTTTCGGCGTCGGAGGCGTCGGGGTTCCCGCCCGCCACGGAGAACCGCGCAACCACCTCCAAAGTCTCACCGGAGAACAGAGCGGAGCGAGAGTAGGCAGACGTTTCCGGGTTTCCGACGAAAACGCCACGTACGCCAACCCCTTTGGTGTGATTCCGCCGCTGACCGGGGTGCAGACCGTAGGCGCCCTCGAGCGCATCGACCACTTTTTCGGCAGTCGCCTCGGTCTGTTTCTCCGTGGATTCGCCCTTCGGCGGTCCAGTCAGCACTCCCGAAGAGGCGGCGTGCCCTCCCGCAGCCAGAGCGGGCAGGGCTGCCGAAGCAAGCACCACGCGTCCGACCGTGACAAGGACGCCTCGCCGGCTTGGTTTTGAGTCTTCGGCTGGGTCAACCAGCCGGGTCTGATCGGTACTCATATTTTTTCTCCTTCTTTCATGGCTAGGCACTCCAAATTCTCCTGCGCTCGCCGGTAAACCAGGCGCGAGTGGGTGAGTATCTGCTGAACCAGGCTGTGCTGCTCCAGAGCAGCACAGTAAAGCATCTTCGCCTGCTGCAGCTCCGCCTCCGCCTGAGTTCGTTCGCCACAGGCGCACATCTGGTGATAGTGAGCTTCGATGTTCGGTCGCGGCAGAGTGTTTTTGTCGGTTAAGCGATCAATAAAGACGGGCATGATTTTGCCTTTCGGTAGATTTTGCTCTGCAGTGGTGCTGCAGAAAGAAGGTGATAGGCATAAGGGCGTATGCCTATCAAAGCCGTTCCGCCGTCCATAAACGGTCGGATACCGGTGATATAGCTGCTGTCGTCGAACGGGAGGAACAAAACTGCTTTAGCAATCCCATCGGGCGTACCCATGCGGCCTAGCGGTGTCGTCACGGTCGCTTGTTCCTCCATCTGCGCAATCTGCTCATCACTTAGTCCAAGTTCGTTCTCGTAGCCGGGGCTGACAACGACGCCAGGGCTGATGACATTCACGTGAACTCGTCGCTCCTTGAGATCAACGGACCAGGTTCGGGCGAACGACCGCAGTGCCGCCTTCGTCGCCGCGTAAACACCGAAAGAAGGGTTGCCCTGAACAGAAAACATGGAGCCGTGGGTCACAATGACGGCACCGCTTGGCATCCGTTGGAGGGCTTTCTGAACGGTAAACACAGTGCCCTTGACACGGATACCGAACGCCCTGTCAAGGTGGGCTTCGGTGACCTGTCCGAGCGACGCAAACCCGCCGAGGCCCGGGTAGGCAAACACTGTGTCGAACCGACCGGCTCTTTGCTGAATCGTTTCGAACAGCCGGTTGAGGTCCGCCAGACGCGAAATATCGCCCGGAACATCGGCCGCATTTTCGCCGAGCTGGGTTACCACCCCATCCAGTTCGCTCTGCCGCCGCCCCGTGATAAATACGCGAACGCCTTGCATGATAAACCGCTGCGCGGTCGCAAGGACGATTCCGCTAGTGCCGCCAAGAACAAGCCCCATCTTCCCATCCCGCTTTTTCATGGTTTCCTCCTTCGTGGTTTCCGGAAACTTATGGCTCCGGGTATTAACGCCACCTGTAGCCATACATAGCCGGCTGCCATACATAGCCGGCTGCCCCGATTCCCAACACATTCAGTATCACCGCCCGGTATCAGCATAACGTTCCGGCTTTGCAGGAAAAGCGTTCCGGATGGCAAAAATCTCTCTTGGCACTGAAAGTTGTCACCTTTGACCTTCGTAAAGTTCCGGTCCACCGGGGAAGGGAACCACAACGCAGTGACGCTCTCCGCATCCGAAACCGTGGTCGCTCCGAATGTTCGGCCGTGTGCGCGTTCTGGGGCAGAGCAGACCTCTGCCCCATCTGCTTCCCGAAAGGCCCGGCGGCGCTGGCGCTGCTGATTCTGTGCCGCCTGCGGGCAACGCGGGCATTCCTACGGGGCAGCGTAGTGCAAGTGCCCGCAGCCGAACGAAGAACTCGTGCGGTGTAACAAACTCCCTCCGATGCTTACGCGCCATATGATGAGGCGAGACGGCAGCCCCCAGAAACGAAACAGAGAGCTGTTGACCGTCATGGCGGTCATGGACCCCGCGGCGGCAAAAGTTTGATAACGCGATAAGGTCAGGAAGGAAGCTTGTGGGATCACGACGTGATGCCTATTTCCTCTTTCAGTCAGCTAGAGGATGCGCACAATATGACAAGCGTGACGAAGAGGCCCAGGTTTCTACAGGAGATTGGGCTACCATACCTGAAGCGCAGTAGCCCCAGCCCAGGAATGGACAGACGCGAAGGCGGCAACGAATCCGTCATCTGACACGCAGTAACTGAAGACTGTTTTGATCAGCCATAAACTGCCGTCATCGACCGGTGCGGGGATAGAACGATCGGCGTGCAGACCAGTAGGTTGCAGATTAGGATCTCCTCCGTCACTGAATCGTATTTATGATACGCATTTCAGGCGGCGGGACACAGGAATGATCTGAGAAGAGAGTACCATGCACGTGCGTCCGGTACGACTGTCGTACCGGACCGAAGATGGACAAAAACTACTCCAGCCGCAACGGCGGATAGGACGTAGGAAAAAGACGAAGCTGAGCCGCACGGGGCAACCCGGTCAGTTCCGTTCCCCGCGCCAGGACCGACAGAGGGCCAAACACGCGAATGGTCAGCGGGGCGACAACGGCTTCGACAACAGTCGTCATGGCAATTCCCTTTCCACAAGAGCACCGTAGACATCAGGGTAATCCGCCAGGCGTCTTAATTTTCCCCGACAATGCACCCCACGATTAGAACTTTTAAAGTCGGAACGATTTTTCTCCAAAAACGGAACGGTAGACGAACGCTACGAGAGGATAATGACCCTGTACCCGTCGGCAAGGACGACAAGGGCACCTGAGAAAACCGTGTGGGCACATTCTTCGATGCGACGGCTGCATTTGCAGCAGAGAGGGACAGGACAGTGATTAATCAGGAAACAACCAAGGCGGTTCATTCACGCCGTGGCATCCTCCTCGGCGGTGCGACCATACTTTCCGCCGCGACCCTGCCAACAGTAACGCTTGCTACCCGAACACAGGCGGCAATGTCCCGATCAACTCATCTCAGTAAGGAAGGAAGCTCCATGACAAACTTCATCACGACGAAAGATGGAACGCAGATCTATTACAAGGATTGGGGCAAAGGTCAGCCCGTTGTCTTCAGCCACGGATGGCCCCTCAGTGCCGATGCATGGGAAGATCAGATGTTTTTTCTGGCGTCCCGCGGATTCCGTTGCATCGCCCATGACCGACGTGGGCACGGACGCTCCAGCCAACCCTGGAACGGCAACGATATGGAAACCTATGCGGACGACCTGGCAGCCTTGGTAGAGGCACTTGACCTCCATAATGCGGTTCACGTCGGTCACTCTACGGGTGGCGGTGAAGTCACACGCTATATCGGCCGCCACGGCACGAAACGGGTAGCGAAGGCCGTGTTGGTAGACGCGATCCCGCCGCTGATGCTGAAGACCACCGCCAACCCCGGCGGGTTGCCCATTGAGGCATTTGACCAGATCCGTACAGGCGTCCTTACTGACCGCTCCCAGTTCTGGAAGGATTTAACCCTGCCGTTCTACGGCTATAACCGACCGGGGGCAAAAATCTCTGAGGGGGTTCGCCAGTCGTTCTGGCTACAGAGCATGATGGCGGGCTTTCCTGCCTCCTACTTCTGTATCAAGGTCTTCTCCGAAACGGATCTTACAGAGGATCTCAAGAAGATCGACGTCCCCACTCTCATCATCCACGGCGATGACGACCAGATTGTCCCCATCGCGGACTCGGCCCTGATCTCGTCCAAAATCGTCAAGGGGGCGACGCTGAAAATTTATCCAGGCGCTCCACACGGTCTGCCTTCCACACACAAAGATCAATTAAACGCAGACTTACTCGAATTTTTCAAGGGATAGTTGTGGAGCTCTGCGTCCCCGGTTAGGGTTGGTAAGGCGGCAATCGTGCGGCTTGAGTCGAAGGAACCGCCCACAAATGCTTGGATTAAGGAACGAACAATGAAACTCAATATACTCGTTGCTGCATTTACTGCACTCTTCAGTACGGGTGCCATTATCTACTCTGCGCCTGCGGAAACCATCCGCGGGAACGGGAAACCGGACATCGTCCTCGTCCACGGTGCCTACGCCGATGGCTCCAGTTGGGGCAAGGTGATTCCCCTGTTACAGGCCAAAGGCTACCATGTTGTCGCCGTCCAGAATCCGACGACCTCGCTTGCAGACGATGTAACTGCGACCGAGCGAGTCATCAATCGACAGACGGGACCGGTGGTTTTAGTTGGACACTCATGGGCAGGTGTCGTGATCACGCAGGCGGGGAACCATCCTAAAGTCAAGGCACTTGTCTATGTGGATGCCTCTGCCCCCGACAGCGGACAATCCCTCCTTGATGCGGCGGAGGGATTGCCCCCGGCTCCGGGGGCCGGTGCCGGGGTTAAGGACGAGAACGGGTTCCTCTTGCTACCAGATGCAGCCGTCGCGCGGTATTTCGCGCAAGACCTTTCCCCCGCAGATAAGGGGATTATTGCCGCCACCCAGACGCCCTGGTATGTGGGTTGTCTCACTGACAAAGTGACACACGCCGCGTGGCACGAAAAGCCGTCCTGGTGGGTGATCGGTGAGAACGACCACATGATCAACCCCCGCCTTCAGGCGAAGATGGCGAACACCATCAAGGCGAAGGTAAGAAAGCTGCCGACCAGTCATCTGGCAATGCTCAAGGACCCCAAGGCAGTGATAGCGGTGATCATCGCCGCCGCCGATGCGGCCCAATCGGGGAATTCAGGTAACGTGTCCGCTCCGACCAACAGTGCCGCCGACGAACTGATGAGTTATCGCAATCCAACCCCGACTGCTTCACTCGCCCGCGGAATTCCCGAGCAGAGTGCCGTGGTCCAGACTGCCCGGGAGGTACGGGGTCCCGCCCCGCTTGTACCCCTCGCCAGCGAGTCTCCGGTGAGGCTCATTATTGATCCCCCGCCGGCAGATTCGCTGGCCCATGGGCGGGTCGCTGTACAGTACCGCACAGAAAACCTGCGAATCGTGCCCGTATTCGGTCAGGCATCACTCGATGGAACAGTAGACGATGCCCCCCGGCACTGGCTGGACGCCAGCGGCGAGCCGCCCACCATCACAAGGATGACCGCCGGGCCGCATAAGGCTCTCATCGAACTCGTCAACGCAGCCCACCAGAGGCTCGATTACGGGGTAGTCAACTTTGACGTCCCGTACCGATTCCTGACACCGAACGATCCTAAAGCGGATGGGTTTCGCGCCGATCCCGAACAGTCTGATAGCCGTCTCTGACGGCACTCTCACCCGGTCCGCCGCCGCGTACGCGGGTTAGGCCCGGGTCCGGTAACGAAACGCATCGGTAGGAGGTGATAGCAATGAAGGTTATAGATATGTGGCGATACCCGGTCAAGACGATGGCGGGAGAGCAATTGGAGAGCGCACGGGTTGGGCGACTTGGAATCGAAGGCGACCGGATCGTTCACGCCGAGAACATCCGGCATCGGGTGATCACCGCACGAACCCACCCCCGTTTTCTGGGGCACAAGGCGGTACTGGGACCGGAGTGCGAACCGCTGGTGGATGGCAGACCCTGGAACAGCCCGGAAGTCGCCGCCGAGGTGGCCGATATCGCCGGGCCAGGGGCGAAACTGGTGCGTTACGACGGTCCGGAACGCTTCGATGTGCTGCCACTGCTTATCGCGACCGACGGAGCTATCGCCGCCTTCGGTCACGACCACCGCCGCCTACGACCCAACCTGGTGATCGGTGGAGTGGAGGGGATGGCGGAGCGTGAGTGGCCGGGGAGTCGCCTACGCATCGGCAAGACACTCATCGGCGTCCAGGACTTGCGTTTACGTTGCAACATTACCGCCTTCGATCCCGACACACTCGTCGAGGATATAGAGATCACACAGAGCATCTACGAGCGTTTCGGAGGCAAGCTTGCCCTCAACTGTTTCGTGATTGAAGGCGGCGAAATCGCGGTGGGGGACGAGGTGCGATTAGTGCGGGGACGTGCCTGCGCAAAAGCCACCGTTGAGATGCCTCAATGAATCCAGGGACAGACGCTTAAGCACACAAGACGTTTGTATAGGGCCTGCGCCGACCTAGCCCAAATGGCCAGTGAGGCGGCGTAACGACAAGCGATGAACGGATATCGCTAGGAATAGGAAAAATTGCAATGAACAGACTTGACAAGAAAATCGCACTGGTGACCGGCGGGAGCAGCGGCATCGGGCTGGCAACCGCGCAACGATTTGTGGAGGAGGGGGCTTATGTCTTCATCACCGGGCGTCGTCAGTCCGCGCTAGAGGCGGCGGTGAAAACCGTCGGCAGAAATGTGACAGCGGTGCAAGCCGATACAAGCAAGTCAGGCGATCTCGACGCACTGTACAAAACAATCGAGCAAGAGAAGGGACGGCTTGACATCCTGTTCGCCAATGCGGGGGGTGGTACCCTGCTTCCACTCGGCGCGATTACCGAGGAGCATTTTGATTCGACCTTTGGCGTCAATGTGAAGGGTGTACTCTTCACGGTACAGAAGGCATTACCGCTCATGAGTGCCGGAGGATCGATCATTCTGAATGCTTCGACAACTTCCGTCAAGGGCGTTCCTTCCTTTAGTGTTTACAGCGCCACGAAAGCCGCTCTTCGTTCGTTTGCGCGGAGCTGGACGTTGGACCTGAAAGGACGCGGCATTCGTGTCAACGCTGTCAGCCCGGGAGTAGTGCCGACACCCGGTTACGATCTACTGGGCTTAACGGCGGAGCAGGTCCAGGGATTTGTCGACGCTCAGGTTGCAGGGATTCCTCTGGGTCGCGTGGGGACGCCGGACGAGATTGCAAAAGCGGTCGTCTTCCTCGCCTCCGATGATAGCTCTTTCGTCAACGGCATCGAATTGTTCGTGGATGGCGGCATGGCCCAAATTTAGGGAGCGGTGCTTTCCCGCCGTGTAAAGGACAATACAATGGTCAGAATCATCCTGGGACTGATTCTGGGTCTTCTCATTGGTATCGGTTGCCACCGCTACTTTGATATTCCGTTGCCCGCCCCGTCCAAATTTATCGGGGCACTGGTGATTCTATCCATAACACTTAGCTATATCAGCACGGACTATCTGCTTAACGGTCCGATGAACACGGCGGGGAGCATCGCGCGCCCTGCAAGGAGACCACTATGAACGAGACACGGGAGGATTTCACGGCACGTGTCCGGGCAAATATTGCCGACGTTATCCGCCGCAAACAGGAAATGGTGGACGGTCTGGCACAGTTGTACGCGAAAAAAGTCAAAACCAGTGGTGCCGAGCTGTTCATGGGCGAAGCACGCTTCACGGCGGCAAAAACGGTGCAGATGACGCTGGGAGTAGGCTGGACGCGACATATTCCGGAGAGCGCGTTTTCGTTAACGTCGGGAGCCGCGCCAGACGTTGCGATGTGCCGTGATTGGGGAGGTTTGGCGAGAGGGAAAATATTGTCCGCTAAGTACTCGCCCGCGACTATGAGCGATTGCCGCAAACATTGGCGGGCCTTCATTTTGTGGTGTTTGCAGGCTTGATGCCCGTCAAAGCCAACGCGAAGGTCTTGCTACTATCATGCTTGCGAGCCCATCGCTCATAACACGTTCTTAACATCATGGCAGAAATTGAAGTTTTTATGTTGCAATCCGAAGCAATCGAGATGTTGCATCGGTTCGCTATCGAACGTAAAGCTAAAGGGCTGAGTATCGACAAAGGAACGGTGAGATCGTGCGAAAGCGGCTCGGAACATTTTCGCACGATAACCAATTATTTGGGAGATTTCTTCTTCATCGTCAGCGATAACGTCGTTGTTGATCATCTTCATACTTTGAGCCCACGTAACGAAGACTGGCTTACCGTAAGTTTAGGAAGCGAGTTCAAAGAGGAAGGCAAACCCAGTATCATTACATTGAGTGATTTCCGCTTCAAGGCGTCTGGGATTGGATTGAAATTCAAGCGTTGGTTCGGCAAATATGCTCGCCTCACTGATATTCGTGCAGGTGTTCACGGAACGATACCTCCAGCTAAAAATGGGTACTTCTACAGTGATATATACTACACGAACCGAGCGAAAAAGATTCATGAAGAACACGGTATATGGAAACAGAATAGATATGATAATGCTATTTTTTATCCATCGGAGCCATCGGTAATCGAACCATAAACAAACGGGTGGAACCGTCCGTCGACAGCCATCTGATGGAGTCGCTAGACCCGTCTAGAAAGGCAATCCGTATGAAGGACTGATGATACGGAATCCCGGATTCTCTTTGCTTCTCAAAGTAATCCTGTTACCAATGACAATATTTGCAATGCTCTCGCAACCCCACATTTGATGATGCAAATAACGTGACACGAGGGAACGTTAAGTTAGTGGAGCATATGGGTGTTCAAGCAGTATCGAACCGGCGTGGGCAGACTTGGTTTAGGATACGGCAATCGACAAGCCCGTGGCATCAAGGTCCTCATCAGAAATAACACTGTCCATACAGCGTATCAGGTCACGGATATTCCTCATTGGAACGGAGAGTAGATGGAAAAAACACCAGAAACCGTCCTTGTGGACCTAGAGTCTCTTGCCTTTGCAGATTATGTATCACATGAGCAGGTGGATGATCTGATCACCCGAGTCGCCAATCTTGGCGACTCGGGGGCGGATGTTTTGTTTGATGAGTTACAGCATGGAATTCTAACGTCCCGCAAGGAAGCCCTGATAATTCACGTTATAAGGCAATTAGGATTTGGCCTACGAAAGGAACTGCTACCTGGGAAGCACTTCGGCTACTGGGTATTCGACGGCGTGACCTCGCGTCACATAATGCCCGACGTTATTTTTCCCGACTATTACCTATCGCATGATTCGGAACTGTCCGAGATGATGACCGTCGACGAGTGGAAAACTCGGGTTGAAATATTTCAACGTCAACGTCGATAACCACGGAAGTACTGCTCTAAGCCTCGTACCAGTAGTCTGTTTAGCCGGAAGGATCGGGAATACAGAGCGAGTCATTTGAAAGAGGTAGGCGTGCAACCGCTCACGTTCACTACCGTGCGGGCTATCGGGTGTTAGGGCCTCCGGTAAAACGAAAAACAGGAGTCGGGGAATAAGAAAGGCCCATCGCTGACGTGAAACAGTTTATGACCAACCTTAGATCTACAATGCGTTCCCTATTACATCCCGTATCGTCGGAGGAAGCTGTTCAGATTGCAAAGCAGGAGTGCGAACGGCGTGGGCTCGCTTGGGGAGAGCCTATCGGCGTTGGTGAATTCCTGGGGTATTACAGCATTAGAACGCATGATGACAGTTTCGGAGATAATGTTGTCGTCAAGGTCGGCTTTGATGGAAAGGTGCTATGGGTCGGTAGATAAGTTCGTATCTCCCCGTCGCGTCCACGGGAAGCGTCGCGGGAAGACACGAACTGCTATCCTGATTTGGTGCGAATCATTTTCTGATTGTGCTTCGCCGACTGGGGTAGAGGTTATAAAGAAGCCTCCCTTGCCGATGGGAGTAATGGGATTACGACTGCAAGAGCAGTTGCGCTCGCCGCCACGCTGATCACTTAGTTCGCCGTGCCCCGACATGTTGCGTCGTCATGCGCGAATCGCCGCAATTTCGCCTCCTCCTCCGCTTCGGTGCGGTTTCTGCGTGTCGGAAATTTCGTCTTTCGTCGTTTTCGTCAGCCTTCCCAAAACGGGGAAAACTAACCCACAATTATACAGACGCTAACATTCATTCCCCCGACGGCGGCACAAACACACCCGCAGTCATTCAAAAACCCACGCAATTCCGGTACACTTATTGTATGTACCTACAAAACGCTATTTCTACAAAAGGCTTCCGACACGCGACAGGGCTGTCGCTCGCTGTGTTCATCGCCGCCCTCGCCGCGATCTCACCCGCACAGGCACAGACCGCCCCGACTGCGACCGGCTCGTCGTCACCGCCGACGTTCTTGCTGTCAACCCAGCCGCCGAAGGGGGCGGTCGTGCTCCTCGGCGGTTCCGGGGATACGGCGACGAAAACCCTTCAGGAAAACTGGTACAAGCGTTATAGCAAGGACCCGGGCAACTGGACGGTCGCGGACCGTGTCTTCACGCCGCAGAAGACGGACCTGACGTCGCGCCAGGAGTTCGGCGACTGCTACCTCCACGCGGAGTTTCGTACGCCGGTTGTTGTCGCGGGGGACACGAACACGCACGGCAACAGTGGGATCGGTTTCCAGGGGCGCTACGAAATCCAGATCCTAGGCGATTACGGCAAGACTCCCGAATCGCACGGTTCCGCTTCCCTGTATAGCCAGAAGGCGTCGATAGTGAACGCGTCCCGCAAACCCGGCGAGTGGCAGACATACGACATCATCTTTCGCGCCCCGCGCTTCGACGCCGACGGTAAAGTCACCGAAAAACCCCGCGCGACGGTGTTCCACAACGGGGTTCTGGTGCAGAATAATAACGAGTTCACGGGAATGACCGGGATCCAGTACGGTGAGTATAAGGAAATGGCGAAGACGGGACCGCTCGTTCTACAGGGAGACCACGACGCGGTGGAGTATCGCAATGTCTGGGTGGTTCCTCTCTCGACGCCGTGACGTTTTGTTCCTTTGTCCTACGCGGACGGCGCCAACGCTTCGTTGGATCGGTTTCACCTGCGGTGCTGGGACTACGTTAGGCTGCGAGCGAGACGGGCTAGCCCTTGCTGTTTTCCCGCGAATGCGCCGATTCGGGTTTCCACACGGAGTGTGGAAACCCGAATCGGCGCATTCGCGGGAAAGGACCGACACACAACCACCAAACAAGAAACGAGCACCGCAGGTACAACGATCCAACGAAGCGTTGGCGCCGTCCGCGCAGGACAAAAAAAGAAAAAGAAAAGTGAACACGCTCACTATCACGATCGTATCGCTGGTCGCATGGTTCTTCGCCCGACCCAGGCCGCCGCTCCCGGTCGGCGTTTTGCCCGCCGTCGCGCTGATCCAGCCCGTCACACGCGGAGCGACCGAACTGCGCGCGAATCTGGCCGCCCGCGCCACGCTGAACTATCCCGGCAACGTACGCCATCTTGTCGTCTGTGACGTCGGCGATTTCGACTCGCAAGCCGTTTGCCGCGCCGCCTTGCCTGCCGCCGAAATCATCCTCGCCCTGCCCGACCTGCCGAACGTCCCGCTCGCGACCAAAGTCGCCAAAATGGCGGCGGGCGTTGCCCGGGTCGGCAGCGGCACGGACGTGATCTGCTTCGTGGACGATGACATCGCGCTCCCGCCCGACGCGCTCACGGTTCTGGTCGCGCCGCTGTACGCCGAAGTGCCCGCCGGAGCGACCTTCGGACTCGCCTGTCAAAGATCGTGGGGTACCCCGTGGGAATCACTGATGAGCGGCTTCGTAAATGCCAACGCGCTGACCGGGTATGTACCGCTGGTCTTCTTCACACCGCCGTACACCGTCACCGGGCATGTTTTCGCGTTGCGCCGCGCCGTTTTCGAGCGGACCGGGGGCATGAGCGGGCTTGAAAAACGGTTCGACGACGACCACGAGATCGCCCGCCGGGTACGCGCCCTCGGCCTGCCGCTCGTGCAAACCCCGCTCGTCTACGGCGTCGCGAACGCACTGGGATCGCTCGCCGCGTATCGGACCCAGATGCGCCGCTGGTTTGTCATGCCCCGCCAGGGCATG